>JBDKTP010000041.1:0-5212 GCA_039680115.1 Rectinema sp. | reverse complement strand
ACCCATTGGAGCAGCAGCTACCGGTTTAGTATTTTCTGACCCCAAAGAACTTTGTGTCTGTTCTGGGGCTGATTCTATTTTAGTTTTGTTATTTTCAGGCATTGGTTACTCCTTCGGTTACCTGTGAACGGTAGATGTCCTGATAAATCTCGTTCGATTTGATGAGTTGTTCGTGGGTTCCTTCGCCGGCAATGCGACCATGGTCCAGAACGAGAATCTGGTCTGCGTCCAGAACAGAACTGACGCGCTGAGCGATCACCAGCATCGTCATGCCTTTTTCTTCGCGTAGCCGTGTCTGAATCGTGGCCTCTGTTGCCATATCGACTGCACTCGTGGAATCGTCCAGAATGAGAATTGTCGGTTTGCGCAAGATTGCGCGGGCAATACAGAGTCGCTGACGTTGTCCACCAGAAAGTCCAACACCACGCTGGCCGATAATCGTGTCGAAGCCCTTGGGGAACGACTTTACAAAGTCCAAGGCACAGGCTACCCAAGCCGCTTTTTCGATCTCTTCGTCGGTGGCATTCGGGTTTCCCCAGCGAAGGTTCTCCGCTATTGTTCCGGTAAAGAGTACGGAGTCCTGCGGCACCAGGCCGATCTTGGAGCGGAGCTCCGCAAGGCCCATGGTTCGTATATCTTTGCCTTCAAGGTAAATCGCACCTGAATCCACATCGTAGAAACGGGGGATCAAGTTAATAAGCGTGCTCTTGCCCGATCCTGTGGAACCGAGAATGCCGACGAGGTCGCCCTTATTAACCTTAAACGAAACGTCGTAGAGCACAGGTTGACTATCGGGGATTCGCGGATAATGAAAGCTTACATGGTCGTATTCGAGCACCGGCGTCGGTATTGCAGACGACGATATTTGAATCGGTCTATCCAAGTCTCCAGGGCGCAGGATGGTCTGCACCTGAGTGCTTTCAAGGGAGGTGTTGTTTGAGCCGTTATTTGCGGTGTTGTTCGCGGTGTTGTCGGTGATCCTCGGTCTGTTGAGATGAACGGCTTCGAGCTCGCTTTCACCTTCCTTGTTGAGAACCTCGGCGATTCGGCGGGCGGAAGCCACTGCCCGGGAGGCGTTCATAAGCACAAACGAGACCATGAGTAAACTGAAAAGAATCAGTGAAAGATAGGTAGTAAAAGCAATTACCTTGCCTACTTCCATCGTTCCCAGATTGACTTGCTGACCGGAAAACCAGATGGCCACAACGACGGCCATGTTCATTATGAGGAACATGATTGGCAGAACCAGTCCCACCATTCTGGTCCCAGTCACCGTGATCTCTGCCAAATCATTGTTTGCTTTGCCAAAACGTTTTTCCTCATAGTCGGAGCGGACGAAGGCCTTGATCAGGCGCACGCCCGCCAGGTTTTCCCGCATAATGCCGTTGACGCGGTCGAGGGCAGTTTGCACCTTCCTAAAGAGTGGAAAGCCTTTCATAATGACGAAGGTCAGCGTCACCATAAGGATTGGCAGCACAAAAACCAAAATGAGCGAGAGGCCAGGATTGATGGCGATCGCCATTATGATACCGCCGATGAGCAGAATCGGTGCGCCAACCATGATTCGCATCATGGAAAGGGTTAAGTTCTGTACCTGAACTACGTCGTTCGTGAGTCGGGTGACAAGAGAGCCCGTGCTAAACTCGTCCAACGAATCGAACGAATAGGTCTGCACCTTCCTGAAAAGCTTCGAACGCAGGTCCGAAGCTGCGGAAAGGGACGCTTTGCTGGCATAGTAGGTACACGCAATGCCGCCAGCCATGCCGACTACCGAGATAAGCAGCATAAAGAGTCCTGTCTGTAAAACCGTACTCAGGTTCCCGACACTGACACCCTTATCGACAATGGTGGACATGAGTGTCGGCAACGAGAGGTCGCCGACGACTTCCACGGCCATCATAACGACAGCTAACAACGCCCACTTCCAATACGGGCTCAGAGCGCCAAATATTACACTTGAAGCAGTCTCTGGTTTAGCTGGCTTTGAAGTCCTGGATACAGTCTTGGCATTGTCATTTTGGGACATTGTATTGCTGCTTGCCTTAGAGCTTTCTGCCATTTTTATCTCCTGGAGTGCAGTGGTATTTTCCTTTTCTGATGCACTCCCTTCCTTATGCTTTTTCTGTTGCAACTACATTCTCCTTATCAGTTTCCAAATCCTCATTGGTTTTCATATTCCCAGGCAATGGAAGTTCCACACCCGCAACGTTGCCGCGCCCGAACGCAAGCATCGACGCAACGTCTCTGCCTGAAAGGTTCTTAACCATATTGTCGTTCATTCTTACGACAAAACCACTAAGCTGATTCAAGTCTTCCGCACTAAAGCCATCAAAGCACTCTTTATCGATGGCAATATAGCGATCCCGCAATTCTGTACCCATAGAACGGCCTTGTTCCGTGAGTCTAACCATGGCACAGCGGCGGTCTTTTTGACTTATGTCGCGCGCAATGAGCCCCGCTTCCTCCATTTTGGAGAGCATGACCGTAATAGTTGCAGGCCTGCGGCCGATAGTTTGGGCAAGCTGCGTTTGCGTCATACTGCCATGTTCCATAAGCGTAAAGAGAACATACGGTTGGCCTGGATAAAGCCTGAATTCGTTGAGAACTTCTTGTGTGCGTATAAAACGGAGCCTGGCGAAATCAGTCAGCAATTTGCCGACGACCTCAGGGGTGATTTTATCCATAAACGCTATGTCTCCAAAAATCTTGTACACCTTACATAAACATTATACAGTGTTCATGTAGAATAGTTAGCCTGCTAACAGTTGGCGAATATAGCGAAATCGACACAGCGTGGTCAACAAAATGGGCAGAATTTTCAAATATTTTAAAGAAAGTTCAGCGCCAAAGGTCCGTAATATGGAAATCCGCGGCAAGAAAATTCGCAAAGACAGACCATGTGGTCTTAGAAATATCGTACTGAACGCCGAACCCCAGGGCTCGGTCCCGCCGGCCATAATAAAGGCTTCCCACACCAAATGGGGTTAACCGCAGGTATACATGTGTAGAGTGCGCAGAAAAAGAAGGTTCCGAGCCCGTTGGTGCTGCTTGCCACATAGGGTGAAAGCCTTCCAGAACCCCGGCGGTGAGAAGCATTGAGTAAATGGCCGTTGGCTTATCCTTGCCGATATATCTTGGTCCTAAAATAGAATAACTGGCGGCAGCATTCAGAAAAAGCGTGCCGGCGGGCGCGGGCGCCACTTCGCCGATGAGCCCCAGGTTGGTCTCAAGTCGTGGGGTGAGGCCCAGCGTTGCCCCGAGCTCTGCGTAGGCGCCCGGGCCCGCCGGCCTGTACGAATCGGCACCAGCAAAAAAGGTCCAGGTTGACGCGGAAAGCGACAAGTCCTGGCCGTGCACACTGCCTGGCACGACGAACGCTACCAAAAGCGCTACCGTGGCAAAAGCCATTAGGGCAGTTCGGCTGTTATCGTTTGATTTGTCTTTTGATATAAGAAATTGCTTCATAGAATCCAACCCGCTGCAAAAACGTTACTCAAGTCTCTGTTCAACATCTTGCCAAATACCCCGCGCCGTGCGGCCTTGCGAGGTCCCAGAAGAGCAGCCATGACCTCACGATTAATAAAAGAAATAGGTAAAATCAAAGAGCCTGACTCCCCAACCGCCATATTTCAGATGACCATCCAAGACAACATCGAACGCTCCCATGGTGTAATAACCGTCGCCGGAAAAAAAACGCAAAGGCTGACACGAAACCAAGAAGATCTCTTTTCCTGCACCGCCTTGCCCCGCTTTTTCTCCAAAGGGTTGCACGTAAGCCCCAAAACTCACCATCGGTGCCAGGCTTACTCGTCGTACGAAGAGTTTTCCAAATGGATGCGCAAGGTACCTTCCAAACGTCACATCACACGATAGCCCTAGGTACGAAGCATCAAACTCCCATGGATTGAATGGCAAAAGCCAGTGTAATCCCAATGCCGCACTTACAAAAGGGCTCTGAACCGGGTCAATTCCCAGACCAAAGTTCACGTATTCCGCATCAGGCAACAGGTCTGGCGCTGCATAGCCTTGCAGGGTGACGGAATAGAACAAAGTCCTTGAAGGACCCAGCCGCTCCTGATTCGTGGTCTTTGCCGCCTGAGTATTTTGTGCAACCTGAGTATCTTGTGCAAAAACATTACCCCGCACGGCCAAAACGAGAACGAGGGCAGTTAATATAGAGCACAGCTGACGTTTCATACCTCATCCCTCATGTCTCAGCCCCCAATCACCATGACAAGATACTGGAGAAAATTGTTGAAAGTCCGGTAACTCTTAGCTTCCTCTAGAGTCACAAGCCTTGTCTGTGCCGTCAGGCTTTGAAGATTCTGATAGGCTTGCTGCACGACACGCGCATCATTAAATACAAATTCCATCTCCCTAGATAGGTGCTCAGAACGAAAATTGAAGTTTGCACTGCCAAAAGCCACCAAGGTTTGGTCTGCCATCATGAGTTTGTAATGAATAAAGACCTTTTCTGGCGATGTGTACAAATAAACGTTTGCACCTGCATCCATAAGCGGTTGTAGACAATAGCCCATGGCGCGATCGTAAGTATCCATATCTCCGTGATTTGAGATTAAGATGTTGACTTTTACACCTCGAGATGTGGCTGACCGGATCTTGTCCAGAAGTTCGTTGGTCACAAAGGAAAATGACTGTATCATCCAGATTTCTTTTTTGGCATAAAGAAAAAAGGCATCGAACATCGCGTCCGTAGTTCCCTTATTGTCGAGGCCCTGATCCGCAAGCCACAACGAAGTTTCCGGTGCTTCAACGGGTTGAATGGGGAAATCTGCCGGGTCTATATGCTCCGGAGAGAATGCGTTCCACGTTACACAGAACGAGCGGACCATCCGGCGCACCACGTCTTCGCTTTCGACTTCCACGGTGGTATCCATCTGCCCGCCTTCGGCGAATGGAGCCAGCGACTGCTGGTTAATATTCATGCCGCCTGTCGTGACATATTTGCCATCCACAATCCAGTACTTCCTGTGTTCCCTGTCCAGTAAATTTACGGTCGTAAAAAGCCGTTCTCCGGAAAAGCTATTGTATTCGGCGACGTGTACCCCCGCCTTGGCAAGTGTCTGCGAGACAACGGGGAGCACCTCTTTAGTCCCGATTCTATACTGCAAATACGACGAAGGATCCACAATAAAGTAAACGCGCACACCCTGTTGCGCTTTTTTCATTAGAGCGTCGTAGACTGGTGCGG
>JBDKTP010000040.1:0-3189 GCA_039680115.1 Rectinema sp. | reverse complement strand
TACTCTTGCGCAAAACTGCAGTCCGACGGATGGCCAGTTGCCCTGGAAGGCTACGAGGCAAAGGTGTTTGTTGATTTTGTGCGAGTCCACGACTTTGATGGCAGCTACGCGCGGCTTTACGAAATGTTGGACAGCAAAGGCATTCCAGACCTTGATTCCGCGCTCGAAGAAGCATCGAGGCCAGAGTTGTATCGCAGCCTTATGGATACGCTCTCATCCCTCAGCGGCTTTGTTGCAGTGTTGAGAAACAAAGATGGCGACAGGATGGATCGAATCCAGGCCGAAATCCATAGGACGGCCGAGGTAGCAGAAAAATTCTTTTCGCGTCTGGCCCAGGCTATGGCAGCGGGAGACGCTCCCGAACCTTCTATCGACGCAGCCACACAGTGCGGTGCAAAGCTCGAAGCCGGTATGGCGTTCGTTGCAGAGGCAAGCTTTAAGATGACGTCGCCTATCGCACGCGTACTTAAATCAGATCGCGCCCTGTGTGCCCTGCTCTATTATTGTTTTGTTTTGGCCACGGCAGAAGTAGAAGACTCTGGCAACCGTACCGAAGAATTGCGGTTTCTGCTGGACAAATTCCTGCTCCGTAAAAAAATGACTGAGGCGTTGTGCGACGGCAGTAAGGATTCGCCACTGGCACTGGACCGCATAGACAAAGCGGCTTTGTGTTCCATACTCTTTGCTTTTGCAACCCGCCCGGCGGTGTTGGAAGAACCGCCCCAGATTGTATCCGACCGCACCCAGCTTAAGCCTTTTGCCTCTGGACATAATGCCGAAGATCAGCACAACAAGAATGCTGAAACGCCTTCTCTGCAAGGGGCTCAAACAGAAGCTGCACACGGCCAAGACATTGTCGAACGCAGTGTCGAGCTCCTGCGGTGGGCCAGGGTGGACGCTGAGGCAAGATCTGCTCTTGGAATCAATGCATGGGAAGGGGTCGAATACTTCAACCAGGAAAAACTGGAGGCCACACTCGAACTTGCGCCGCTTTTAAGCCTCGTGGAGCGCTATGTCGCACAGAATCCTGAGCAGCAGGAACCGCAGGAACCGCAATCCGAGCGCCAATTGTCCGAGCGCCAATTGGAGGCATTCTACAAACCGGACATCGCTGCAATCAGTACGATGTGTGACACCATAAAGGCGCTTGAAGAGCCAAGCGGCTTTAAGATTGAGCAGCTGATCGATCTTTTGGTCGAACAGGATAAGGGCCAGGCGCCTTTCTGATTGATGTTATACCTCCTTTCTATATAATGAATTGTTGTGGTCTGGCGGTGGATTAGGGCAATGATAACGCAATGATGAAGATTTCTACTCAAAACCCATGCGCATCCTCAATGGGCAAAGTCATACTTAATGCGCTTGGGGATAGAAAAGTGCGCTTTGTGTTTCCTACGCAAACCTCTGCGGATTCCTGGGCTGAGGCACTCTTGCGCTACGGGGCTGTCGATGCGATAGAGGCCGACCGATTCTTGAGCCTCGATATGCTGATTGCTGCGGCACGGGAGAGGGCCTTGCCGTTGGACAAGACGCCTGCAGATCAAGCCCTGCGGCTCTTGTGGGCCACCGGCGTTTTGAGCGGTATTACAAAAAGCAATGCCGACAGCCGAATACCGGCCGGCGAATATCCTTCGTTGCCGGAACTCACGGCACTCGCCAAACCCGACTTTCCCGCTACAAAATCGCAGATCAGTTTTTTGGCGCGTGTCGCCCCCTATTTAAAGGTATTTGCACTCAGAGCCCGCTCAGCGCTCGAGCGCGAAGCCATCGGTCAAATTTCTGAGGAAACAAGAGATTTTCTAATCTTGAATGAGGACTATGACCGGTTTTTGGTCTCGCATAACGCATACGAGCCCTTGCACTACGCACCAGACTTTGACCATGACGATACACAGTACTTTGTTTTTGCGCCGCAGCTTGCGTTTTCCTACGCCCACTATGCCGAAATTCTAAAATCAAATGAACATTTTGAATTGATAACGACAAAACCGCCTGAACCAAGCCATGTTCCAGAGCCAGCGACTGCTGGCCCCACCCTTTTCCACTTTGGCAACTTCCGCCAAGAATTCGACTGGGTTTTTGAAACCTGCAAAGCTCTAATCGAGCAGGGAACAAAACCGAGCGGAATTGCCATCTCCGTGCCGGTACTATCCCTTAGGACTAAAGCCTATCTTGATCAGGCAGCCTCATCCTGGAGCGTACCCATTGAGTTCAGAATTGGGGCCAAACTTTCGGGTTATCCTTTTGGTCAGCTTCTTAGTGCACTTGCCCGAACTGCTTCTGAAGGTTTGTCGCTACAGAGTTTGCGCAACCTTATTGGTATCGGCGCGTTCTCGTGGAAACAACGTTCCGCCGCGGTCGATTTGATCCATTTTGGCGAACAGTATGCCATCCCCGAAAGTTCGTCCGACAGAAATTATATGTCGAAATTGTGGTTATCAACTTTTTCACTTTCAATTTCGCACAACGCGAAAGAGTCCAACGAAGCTTTTCGCTTTTATTCAGAACTTAAGAAAAGCTGCGATGCCATTCTTGCAGCCAGAAATTTTCTGCTCGTACGAACGACGATTTTTGACTTTAGGCAGCGCTTCCTCGATGAGTCTGCCCTGCCTTCCAGCGTTGCCGCAAGCCTGGAAAGAACATTGGACGAGCTCGACAGGCTTGTGGAATACGAAGCAAGGTTCAAGCTGCAAACGGCGAATGCCTTTGCCACTTTCCTTTCTCTACTCGATATGGTGGTTTATATTCCGCCCGATTCCAACCTTGACAAGGTTTCAGTTTTTTCGTATCAGACTGGCGTACTCACCGCACGCGAACTTCACTTTGTTCTGGAATGCTCGCAGGATTCTGTACAGGGCTTTACGACCTGGCTTAATGATTTTCCGCAAGAAGTTTTTAAGAAAGAAGAACTGGCAGCCATTTCGGACGCGCTCGTTATGGAATCTTTTGACATCAACCATGCGATTTTTTGCCATGCAAATGAAGGACTGAGCGGTTTTTCTGTACCGAATGCATGGTTTGCACAGGTAAAGGCCCATGAAATCGACCTGACCGCCGCTGAAGACACCGGGCTTTCTCCGGAAGACCTTGAGGAAGCTGCCTGGTTTTCTGGCAAAGCAAGCCTCATTCCTCAAGCGCTACCCTGGTACATAAAGAATGCAGCCTTGGGGCTCTTTGACGAATCAGAAA
>JBDKTP010000039.1:0-6066 GCA_039680115.1 Rectinema sp. | reverse complement strand
ATTTGTCCAAACTCAGCTCGCCGTGGCTTTCTGGCCTTCTGGACGTGCCAAGGAATCATGAGGTGCTCTGGGAGCTTACGCGGGGCTGCCCATACCATTGCAGCTACTGCTACGAGGGCAGGGGACTCACCACCGTACAGCATGTGCCCCAAAAGCGCCTTGAGGAAGAGCTTGCGTTTTTTGTGAACGAGGGAGTAGAAAAAGTTTTTGTCCTCGATCCCACCTTCAATCTGCAAAAAGACCGAGCTCTATCGCTTCTTTCGCTGTTGAAAGAGAAGGGCGATAACATTCTGTGGAATTTCGAGGTGAGGGCTGAGCTGCTTGACGCCAAGCAGGCGCAGGCTTTTGGCGACCTCAATTGCTCGGTTCAGATTGGACTTCAGAGCATTCAACCCAAGGTCATGGAAGCCATCGGCCGCGACTTTGACAGAAAGGTCTTTGTGAAGAAGATCGATTTGCTCAATACGAACGGTGTGGTCTTCGGTTTTGACCTCATTTATGGCTTGCCAGGCGATTCGCTAAGGGGCTTTCGTGAAAGTCTCGATTTTGCGCTGTCGCTCTATCCAAATCACCTCGATATTTTCCCGCTCGCGGTGTTGCCGGGCACAAGATTGCGCGAACAGGCAGCGGAATTTCACCTTGAGTATGAGCCAGAGTCGCCCTATAGACTAAAAAGCCAGCCCAGCTTCCCTGCAAAGGACCTTGCACGGGCAGCGAAAATCGCCCATGCCTGCGATATCTTCTATACATTGGGAAGGGCTGTGCCCTGGTTCAATGCGGTCCTGCAGCCACTCGATCTGCGGGCTTCCGGGTTTTTCCAGGACATTGCAAACGCAGTAGAGGCACGATTCCCCAGTTCTGGGCGGCCTGAGGACATTCTGCACAAGGATATTGAAGCATTTCAGTGCGAAATTCTCACCGAATTGTACAAGGCGCACCAGAGGCCTGAGCTTCTGCCGGCTGTCTTGGACCTAGTCAGATACAACGGAGCCCTTTCTAGAGCCTTCGCAGAGAACCAGACAACAGAACTGCGCCTCAATTATCCCCTTTCTGCGCTCGACAGCGGTGAAATCCTCGATATTGAAGGTTATGTCGAAGAACATCGAACTAAGCCCGGTATGGTGCAGATCATGCCCGGCGTCGATGGACCAGTCGTAAAAATGATAAGAAGAGAATAAATTCTGCATATTTATACTTGACTTTGGTTTTTGGATGTTCTATTCTCATACCAATATGAAGCACAGTGGCATGAACAACAATTCTAGCCTCAATAATAATCGCCGGATCGCGACAGCGGAACCGGCGCTGTGCGCATAGAAATACTTTTTTCAGGAATTTGGGACCGGCTCCAAAAGAGCCGGTCTTTTTTTTTAGGAGGTCTTATGTCGTATGCGGGGTCATCGAGTTTTGGTACGTCGGCTGGTGGGCTGAATGGCGGTTCGATAGGAGAAGTGTTTGATGAGTGGCAGAATCGCATCAATGCCGAAGGCAATTCCTTTGCCTCGGTATTGAATGCAAAATATCTCGAAAAGTGGAATTCCAAGGCTTTGGTCGACGCCATGCGTATAAGGACGGCGCTTGTACTCGGTTTGCAGGAGTTCTTTGTAAAAAAAGGACTTATAAATATAGATCGTGTCTCGATTTCTCCGATTACCGATCCGCTGTGCCACGATGTTGAACACGTGCCCGTGATCGCGTATCAGAACGTACCATATCGTACAACGCATTCGATGATCTACTCAAAGTTCCTGGCCTGTATGAACCCGCAGGTGAAAGGCATTTTTGTCGATTCGCCCAATATCAGACTGGAAATGCCACATCAGGATGAAGTCAAACAGAAGAAGTACCTGATCGATTTTTCTCAGATGGATGTGGAGGTGCGGCGCGCTACGAGTATCTCGGGGGATGCATACCTGGACCGGCAGGACGAGGTCGCGCGCATTTTGCAGGGCGAACTCGACAATGCGCTCGACTTTTTTGAAGACATGATCGTCGCAGGTATCACAAGCATCCTTGAGTCGTGCGAAGATGCACTGCAAGAGCTGGGTATTGAACTCAAAGTGCCAAAAAAGCCTTTCCCGCGCTTTTATAAGGACGAGTGTGGCGGTTCGGACGATGACCTGGAGAAGCGGCTTGGAAAGAAGGTGGAGGGGCAATTCTTTTGGGTCCTGGGCCTTTTGCGTGAAAACTACGACCTTGTATACCCATTTTTGAATCGGGACGGCTCGACGCGTCAGGGCCAACCCATACCGTCGCGGCAGATTTATAACTACGACCTGTGTGCACAGGCTGCCTACCCGCAAGGCGGCCGCGGCGAGGCCTTCGAGGTGCTGTCCGGCGGCCTTCGCGAGTGGTACTACCCTGCCATCATTGCGCGCTTGCTCGCCAACAAAGTCATCCGCGAGGCGCCGCGCTTCGACGCCGCCGGAAACGTGTCGAACATGCGGGAGCTGGACGGGTACGGACCATTCCTCGCCGCGGCCGCGTCCAAGACGGCAACAGGCGAAGCCGCTTTCCCACAAACCTTCGGCGGCGGCCTCGGCATAGAAAGGTCGCTCTTCGCGCTGCTGCAGGGGCCCGTGATTCGCACCATCGACCAGGTCACCTACTTCGGCAAAAATCCGGACGCAGGTTCGCCGTTCTTATTCTAGCATTGCGGCCAAACTCTAGGGCGCAGCGCGCCGGCACTACCAGTTCCGGCACTACCAGTTCCGGCACTATTCCTCGTCCGCGTTCTGTGGCACTGCGTCCTCGGGGGTTAGGCCATATTTTTCGTCTTCCACATTGCCCCGCGGCTCGATGTGGACAATCACGTCGTAAACCTCGGGCATTCTTTTCTTGATTGCTTTCTCCACGCGCCGCGCAATGACGTGGGCGTCCTTCACCTTCATGCCTGGGTCCACCTCGATATCGAGATCCACCATGAGCAAGGACCCACTTTTTCTTATCCGAACCCGGTGAGGATTGCCCGCCTCCGGTACTTCTCGTATCGCCTTGAAAAGTACCTGATACGGCCCAGTGTCGCTGGAGCCATCCATCAGCTCCATATTCGATTCCATAAAAATCGAGACAGCATTCCTGATAATCCAGAGCGCAACAAGGGCTGCCAGAACCTTGTCTAAGACTGGTATTCCGGTCACATACGTCAAAATCAAGCCCACGAGTACGCCGGTCGACGTCGCGATATCTCCCCTCATATTCTTGCCATTGGCAAGCAACATAGACGAGTTCGCGATTTTTCCATAATGAAATTGAGACCATGTGAGCAGGGATTTTCCTACTACCGAAACGATGGTGACCCAAAGGCCTAGGGTAGAAGGCATTACCTCCGGTTCATTGGAAAAAATCGCCGTCATTGCGTTGATAAAAACCTGCGCGCCAGCCGTAAAGAGAACGAAGGAAATCACCGTGGTAGCAATCGTTTCGGCGCGGGCATGTCCATAAGGATGTTCCTTGTCCCCAGGTTTGGAGGAAATCCTCGCTGCACCGAGCGTCATGATTGCAATAAGCACATCCGTCGTAGAATCAATACCGTCCGAAAGGACAGCCAGGCTGCCCGATATGAGTCCTGCCACAACCTTGGCTACCGCAAGCACGCTGTTGCCTCCGAGCGCTATCCAGCTTGCTTTCTTGATAACGCCGGTTCTCTCATTATCCATAAAATGTACCTCGTAAAGACGAGCGCACATGCTGCCATGGCGCAGGAATAGTGCCCACTTTCGATGATTATCTAACGATTATCTAATATAATAAATTATCGAATATAATGTTTTATAGATACGACAGGTTACAGATTGGAGATTATTCCATCGGCAGCGCGCAATCCCGAGGCCCACGCGGCAGTGATTCCCCTGCTCGTCCCGGCGCCGTCTCCGACAAGGTAGAGCCCTTTGGCTGCCTGAAAGTGATTGTCCAGGAACACCGGGTGGTTCGCATACAACTTGATCTCCGGATAGTAGAGAATCGTGCTCGGATGCAGAAGCCCCGGCACGATCGAATCGAGAAGCCTTAAGCCATTGGACAGCGCATTCAAAATCTTGGCAGGCGCCGACAAACCAATGTCTCCGGGCGTACACGAGGGCAGTGTGGGCTCGAAGTCGTACAAATCCCCCGTAAAAGATTCCGAAAAGGAGCGTTTGCCTAAGCGAAAATCGCCCACGCGCTGCATAATCGGCCTGCCACCACCCAACAGCGCGGCTTGCTTGCCCAACATCGTCGCATAGGCCTGACCAGAGGCGAGCGGTGCCGTGAGGGTCACCGTTTTGAGCATAGCAAAGTTTACAAGGCCATTCTCCGGCCGGGATGAGGACCACGCGTGCCCGTTCACCGAGTACCAGTAGCCGGTTTGAGCATCGCCATAGCGCTCTTGAACCACATAGGCCGAGCGCGAGTTTGTGCAAAAAGTGCGCGTCTTTTTAGGGAACAGGAACTTCGGGTCGTAATAATCGCGTACGATAGGGTAGCGTTCTTCCTTTGTCTCGACTCGGACGCCGATATCAACAATATTGTCGCGGTACGGAATGTTCGCGGCATTCATCATCTCCTGCAGGAAGGAAAAGCCACCTCTGCCCGGAGCGATAATCAGGGCATCGTACCCAATCTCCCGCTTGTCGGTCGTTATAAATTTCTTCTCTGCATTGAGTTGGGTCATGGTCTCACCGAGGGAGACCTCAGCCCCTTGCGCCCGCAGGTCGGCCATTAGCCTCTTTATCAGCTCCAACCCCCCGTCCGTCCCCAAGTGCGCCTGCCTCACCTCCAGAAGACTCACCCCCAACTTCTCCGCCCTGCGGGCATACAAACTCACATTACGCCGCTCCAGGATCGTGGGTTTGAGGAACTCCTCCACCTTCGCTAAGTAGTATTGTGCCGTCTCCTTGGTCCAGCAATTTTCCGGAAATCCAATGGGCCAGCTAAAATTCATTTTACAGTCGTTGCGTAAGCCCCCCGAAGACACCTCGCTCTTGTCGATGACAAGGAGCCGTTTGTCGGGCAGCCTCTTGCGCAATTCAAAGGCGGCGCCGAGCCCAGCCGGCCCGGTGCCCACAATGACAATGTCATAGTTATCCATCTATGTCCTGCTGTCAATAAGAAATAACTTGGCTTCGCCGCGCGGATTGGCCACCGCGCGGATTGGCCATCGCGCGGATTGGCCATCGGTCGGATTAGCCACCGCGCGGATTGGCTTTTTCGATCCGTTTTACCTCTTGGAAAGGTACTTCCTGATGTCGATCGCGACCGCGGCCACAATAATAGCGCCCTTAATAATCTGTTGCCAGTACGGGTTCATGTTAATAAACGTCAGACCATACGAAATGATACTGAAAATCAAAACGCCGATTATCATGCCCGGCACCGTGCCAATGCCACCTGATGTAGAAACGCCACCTACAACACAGGCAGCAATGGCATCCAGTTCGTAGCCGTTGCCATAGTTATTCGTTGCTCCGCCTGTACGCGCCGCTTCCAGAGTACCCGCTAAGCCATAGAGCGCTCCTGCCAGGCAGTACACAACGAGCAGTGTCCTCTGTACCGGAACGCCAGAGACCCTTGCTGCTTCAGAGTTACCACCAATGGCGTAGACATTCTTTCCAAATCTGGTCTTATTGTGCATCACCCAGATAATCGCTGCTATTATAAATGCAATGATTACAATATACGGAATTGAGTATGTTCCATCGAAACCCAAGAACCCGGAACCCAGGTTTGTCAGGTCTTTACGTAAACCGCCGATAGGCTGTGCCCCATAGGGTGGACGGTCGAAGTAAATAGAACAGGCTCCGTACGTCGCCACTTGCGTGCCCAAGGTCGCTATAAACGGTGGAACCTTGAGATAGGCAATAATAACGCCATTGATGAGCCCAATGATCATGCAGACCACTACCGCAATCAAAATTGGTAACCACAGCGGTAAGTCAGCCATATTTGGGTACATGCGCCGCGCATAGTCTTGATACTGCAACAAAGACGAAGCCACAACTGCGGCAAACCCAACTTGACGCCCTGCGGACAGGTCCGTACCGCCTGTTATCAGGATACCGCCAATGCCCATTGCAATGATAATTCTAG
>JBDKTP010000038.1:0-3497 GCA_039680115.1 Rectinema sp. | reverse complement strand
CAACGATGGAGCTGGCGCCGGAACCACGTCCGGGCCCCACTGGGATGTCGTGGGTCTTGGCCCAGTGAATAAAGTCCCATACGATAAGGTAATACCCAGCAAACCCCATCTTGGTGATAATGCCGAGCTCGTATTCTGCCCGGTCCTTTATCTGTTGGGTCTGTACCGTATAACGAGCAGTCAGGCCTTCTTGCGTGAGATGGCGCAGATAAGCTTCGTTGGACTCGAACTCAGGTGGTATCTGGTATTCAGGAAGCATCGGACCCGGAAAATCGATGGTGAGATGGACCATCTCGTTGATTTTGAGGGTGTTTTCAATGGCTTCCGGGACTTCGGCAAATCGCTCGGCCATTTCTTCAGGCGACTTCAGGTAAAACTGGTCGTTTGCAAACCGCATTCTTGAGGGATCGTCGCGCTTTCGGTTGGTTCCGACGCACAGAAGTATGTCCTGAGCTACTGCGTCTTCCTGCCGTAAGTAGTGAAGGTCGTTTGTTGCCACGAGTGGCAGATTGTTGCGTCTTGCAATAGCAATAAGTTCTTTATTTACAAGACGTTGCTCTTCTAGGCCATGGTCCTGCAGTTCGAGGTAAAAATGGTCTTTGCCGAAGAGTTCGGCGTAGTAGAGCGCTTTTTTTTCTGCAGCTTGAGCCTTTCCGGCCAAAATAAGTGAAGGAATCTCGCCAGCCAGACAGGCAGTCGAGGCAATGAGCCCTTTGGAATACTGTGCAAGCAGCTCGTCGTCGATCCTGGGCTTATAGTAAAAACCCTCAGTGTAGGAGAGCGAACACAGTTTTAGCAGGTTTTTGTAGCCCTCCTGATCCTCTGCCAACAAGATAAAGTGCCAATACTTATTACCGCTCTCCGTCAAGGAGGTATCGCGGCGCGAGCCGGCGGCCACGTAGAACTCGCAGCCCACGATGGGGTTGATTTCATGGGCCTTGCACTCTTTGTAAAAATTGAGAGCGCCGAACATGTTCCCATGGTCGGTGATGGCGAGGCCCGGCATATTGAAGGCTTTTGCGGCGGCAACGAGCGCCTTCACGGGCGCCGCACCGTCCAAAAGCGAAAAATCCGTATGATTGTGGAGATGAACAAACTGTGGCATGGCTTTTAGTATAGCCTCATTGGGCCAGGTTCGGAAAGCGCGGGAGCCTACTCGCGGGAGGCATTCTTAAGAAGGGTATGCAGTCTCGCGGGTTTTTACGCATAGCCCACCACAATCCCCACCATGAGCAGAGCCAACGTCGCGACAAAAACCATCAATGTGAGCTTCCATGTCTTTTTGAACCAGTCGGTCCAGGAAATCCCAGCTAAGCCCAGCGCGATGAGCAAGACTGCGCTTGTCGGGAATATCATGTTAGAAAAGCCATCTCCAAACGCATACGCCTGTACCGCTATTTGCCTTGTCAGTCCTGTCATGTCCGCAATGGGAACAAGAATTGGCATAAGGAGAAAAGCCTTTGCGCTGGCAGAGCTCACAAAAAAGTCCATGAGGAGCGTAAAAACATAGATTAGCCCGGCCGTAAAGAAGGCGTTGGACTTTCCTTCTCCGATCAGGTTGGACGCGGCATAGAGGATGGTGTCCATTATGCCGCCCTTGGTGATTATGTACTTGATGGCCATTGCCATGAGAATGAGGACTACACCGGGCAATATGTTCTGTGCACCTTTGAGAAAAGCCTTGACGCTCTTGCCAAAGCCAAGGCCAGCAGCGATTCCTGACGCAAAGCCGGCAAAAAGAAAGAGAACCGCGATGATGGGCATCGAATAGTCGGACAAAACTCGCGTAAGAGAGATCGTAAGAATTGCCGCAAGAAGGACAACAAGAGAAATCCCAAAGACTGTGACACCTCTTGAAGGTTTCAGACCGCCACCTCGGTGTTCCGAATTGCTCAGGCCCGCCAAATCGGCTTGATGTGCCAAATCGGCTCGATGTGCCAATTCGCCTCCAGCTTCCAGTGCTTCTGTGGCCCTGCGCTTTTCTGTATGTTTTGCAAACCAGTAGAGCCAAGCGTAAAACAATGCAAAGACACAGGCAAATATCAGAAACCTAAAACCTGCCCCGGAAAAAAGCGGCAAACCCGCCAACTTCTGCGCAACCCCAAGGGTAAAAGGGTTCGCTATGGCGGCAGAGAATCCCAAATTCGTGGCAAGAATACTCATGCCAAGCCCTACATACATATCCCATCCCAGGGAATAAGAGAGGGCAATAGCCAATGGCACAAGCGGAATCACCTCCTCAAAAATACCGAGCAACGAACCAATGCTCATGAAAAACAGCGTTATAATGGCGAGTAATACATATTTTCGCCCAGAAAAGCGCTTTGCGATACTGTTTATGGACTCCTCAAGGACTCCCGCCTTTTCAAGGATTGCGAAGGCGCCTCCCACAATCATGATAAAGAGAATTATCACTATCGCCTGAAGGCCGTCGGAGGAGCCTAGCACTTCGACAGGAGCCGTAAACCATCGCCATACCGGAAACACAGGTTTCTCGATGACGCGGTAGGTCCCGGGAACCACCACTTCTCCATTTGGTCCCGGCGCACGGTCAAATTGACCAGAAGGCAGAACTCTTGTAAGAACGCCCGTAAAAATCATGAGAGCAAGTAAAATAAGAAAACTTGTAAAAAACTCTTTTTTCGACAGTTTTAGGCCAAATTCACCCGGTTTCTCTGAGCTAGGCCCCCAACTTTCCGACGTCCGACTTTCCGACGCCCGCTCGTCCTCATCCTTACGCTTTGCCTTCTGCAATGCCATCTTTTGTCTCCTCAAGTCCGCCCTATACCTTCGTGCCTATCAAAACAGGACTAAACCGACCTTATTAAGATTGACTGCCCAGTTATGGTACCTCATACTTTGGGCAATAGGAAGAATCTAGAATGCAAGACGATATCGATTACAAAGAGCTTTTTGCACAGCTTCCCCAAAAACTCGCCTGGATGATCCAGTGCAGGACCGTCTCCTTCTACGAAGCCGCCGAAGAGGACGAGGCTGAATTCGCTCGTCTCAAAATGGGCTTAAAGGAACGCTTCCCCCTTGTCCATGCAAAACTGAGACTGGATGAGCCTTCTTATCGCTCGTTACTGTACACGTGGCAGGGCTCGGACCAGAAGTTGGAGCCGGTTATCCTTTGTGCCCATTTCGATGTAGTTCCTCCTGGGGACGAAAAGGCATGGGTCCATGGCCCGTTCTCCGGGGACATTGCCGATGGCGAGCTCTGGGGTCGCGGGGCGCAGGATATCAAAGTGCTCATGGCTTGTATTCTGGAGACGGCAGAAAAATTGCTAGAACAAGGTTTTAGCCCTAAACGGACTATCTTTTTGGCTTTTGGGGGCGACGAAGAAATTGGCGGAGCTCGAGGTGCAAAGGCCATTGGCAATCTACTTGCCCAAAGAGGTGTGCATGCTTCGTTTCTTTTGGACGAAGGTGGGCCGATTGCAGTCAACATGCTGTCGTTCGTGGATCGGCCGCTTGCCCTTGTGGGAATAGCGGAA
>JBDKTP010000037.1:0-13907 GCA_039680115.1 Rectinema sp. | reverse complement strand
GGAACCCATTTATCCCGATTCGTTGAGCAGGAAAGAAAAGAAGTTTATAGAGCTCACTACAAGGGCTGAAATTGCCGCCATGCGGGAGAATGCGCGTAGAAAGGAGTCTGCTCAGATTTCAATTCCTGAGTTGCGGGCTACACTTAAGGAAACCGTTAATAGGTTGACGTAATTGAAAAAGACGTCGTTAAAGCAGTTGTAGCAAAGGAAAAACCAACTATGTCGGATCCAGTGAGTCGTACCATAGACCCTAACCAGCAAAAAAAGAAAAATGCTTATGCTTTTTTGGTCCTGATCGGTATTGTGAGCCTCTTTTCCGACCTCACCTACGAAGGGGCAAAGAGCATCATTGGGCCATACCTGCTGTTGTTGGGTGTGTCCGCTTCCACGGTCGGTTTTGTCTCAGGCCTGGGGGAATTCATCGGTTACGCGTTTAGGCTTGTGGCAGGCTACATAAGCGACAAGACCAAGCGCTATTGGACCATTACCATCATAGGCTATGCCTTTAACGTCGTCGTCATTCCGGCGCTCGCGCTGGCCACGAAGTTTGGCTGGGTGTACGCCTGCGCCCTTATACTCCTGGAACGTTTCGGCAAGGCCATAAGGAGTCCTGCAAAAACAACAATTGCGTCGTTTGCCGCGCAGGAGGTAGGCGCTGGCAAAGGCTTTGCGCTGCAGGAAGTGCTGGACCAGATTGGTGCTTTTGTTGGCCCTCTCATGTTATCGCTCGTTCTTTTCATAAAGGGCGGCAGCAACGATCTCTCGGCTTATGAGCTCTCCTTTTTGCTCCTCGGCATACCGGCTTTGATAACATTGGGGATATTGCTTTTTGCTAGAAGCAAATATCCCAACCCGAGTGAATTCGAGGTTAAAGAGTCGCCCCGCGATGCAAAGAACATTCAAGCGGCGTTCTGGTTTTACCTTGCGGGTATTTCACTGCTCGCCATCGGCTTTGCAGACTTTCCGCTCATGTCGTACCACTTTGCCAAGACAAAACTAATCTCGGATAGCATGATTCCAATTCTTTACGCCTTGGCAATGGGCATCGACGCACTGGCGGCGCTCGTTTTTGGACGAATGTACGACAAACGTGGCATGACCGCGATTATGATTTCCTCCGCTATTTCAGCGTTCTTTGCGCCTTTTGTATTCCTGGCGCAAAGCGAAGGAATGGCCATTGTTGGAATTCTGCTGTGGGGCATCGGCATGGGAGCGCAAGAGTCTATTCTGAAGGCTGCCGTCACCACCATGATCAGCAAAGAGAAGCGCGGCACAGCGTTTGGCATCTTCAACTGCGGCTTTGGGCTTGCCTGGTTTGCGGGCAGCTGGGCCATGGGAGCGCTCTACGACACTTCGATTATCGCGCTGGTTATCTTTTCCATTGTGGCCCAGCTTGCGTCGCTGCCCTTCTTCTTTAGGACGAAGACTTTGCTTGCCTCAAGGCCATAAGTACGCGCTCAGGCGTAAAGGGCGTTTCCGTCAACCGAACACCAATTGCGTTGCGAAGGGCATCTGCGATAGCAGCCGGCGGTGTATCTATGCCAATCTCGCCAATCGACTTGGCGCCGAAGGGGCCAGAAGGTTCAAAACTCGGTGCAAGCTCGACCTCAATCCTGCCAACGTCCTCGCGTGAGGGGATGGGATACGACATGATGCTGTTGGTAAGCAGCCTTCCTTTCTCCGTATATTGAACGTTCTCGTAGAGTGCAAGCCCGATGCCCTGCAGGAGACCTCCCTCGGCCTGGACGCGCGCCAGATTGGGGTTGATGGGCACACCGCAGTCCACCACCGCAACATACCGCAAAAGATCAACCTTTCCAGTGCCCGTGTCCACCTCGATCTCTGCAAAACCCGCCATATAGGGTGGCGGCGAGAGGGGACCAGTGAAGGACCCTGTTGCGGACAGCATCTTCATGTCTTCGCGGTTGTGGTAGAGGGTATCGAAGGAAAGATCGCGCAAGGTCACCAAGACCGCACCATCGGCAGCGAGGAATTTTTCGCCGTCGAAGGTGATGGAGGCACTGTCGGTGGCGCCGCTTTCGGCTTTGTCGCTGCCATTGTCCGCGGCGTTATGATCGACGTGCCCGCCCTTGCAATAATGCTCCGCAACGGCGTCGATCATCACTTTTTTCATCTTGCGGGCGGCATCCAGCACGGCATTGCCCGATACGTAGGTGGTGCTGGAGGCATAGGCGCCCACATCGAAGGGCGTATTGTCGGTGTCCGAAGAAAGAATCGAGATTGAGGAGACCGGCACGCCCAATTCCTCGGCTGCGATCTGCGTCAAAATGGTATCGCTGCCGGTACCCAGGTCAGTGGCCCCTACTTTGAGCGTGAACCAACCGCCATCCTGGAGGCTCAATGTGGCAGAGCCCATGTCCACAAGCGGAATGCCGGAACCCTGCATGGCAAGAGCCATACCGAGCGCGCGAATTTTGCCGGGTCCTGACTGCCAGGACAGGTGTTCGGGGTTCCAGCCAATAAGTTCCTTTCCTCTGTCGATGCAGTATTGAAGTTTGCAGCTGTCGATGGGCGCATCGATACCTTCGCCACCCTCGCCCATGATGCGGAACACGTCGCTCTTCTCGCCCTCGCGAATCATGTTCTTTTCTCGGAAGGCGATGGGGTCCATGCCAAGCTGGTGCGCAATCTCATCGATGGTGGATTCCAGCGCGAAATTACCCTGGATGGCACCGTAACCGCGGAAAGCTCCGGCCGAAATTTTGTTTGTGTAGACGGCATGACCGCCAAAATGGACGGCCTTAACCTTGTTATAGAGGGGAAGTGCCTTGGAACCGACCACCATGAAGGCGGTGAGGGCGTGCTCGCCATAGGCGCCAGTGTTGGAAAGGACACTCATGTCCAGCACATTCAGGGTGCCGTCGCGATTGGCGCCGGCGCGCATGGTGATGCGCATTTGATGGCGGGTGAAGGTGGATTCGAAGACTTCCTTGCGGGAAAGGGCCAGGCGCGCCGGCCGGCCGGTGCGAAGCGTCACGAGCGCAACGAATGGCTCGACGTGGATGGTCTGTTTGGAACCAAATCCCCCACCGATGCGCGGCTTTACGATACGTACCTGGCTATACGGGATATCGAGGGCCTGCGACAGGATTCTCCGCGTGTGGAAAGGGTTTTGTGTGCTGGTATAGACGACAAGCCTGCCGTGCAGATCGATGTAGCTGAAGGCAGTGTGTGGTTCCATGGCGACGTGCGACTGTGCCTGGGTTACGTAGGTTTTCTCTACCACGACATCGCTCTTGGCAAGTTCGGCTTCCACATCGCCAATGTGCATATCGTAGGCACAGGCGATATTTCGGCTCGGATCAAAGCCGGTGGGAATCATCTCGTGGATATCTTTCTCGGGGTGAATGACAACAGCGTTGTCCATCGACTTTTCAAAGTCGAGCACAGGCTCGAACACTTCATAGGTCACCTGCACGAGTGAGGCGGCCTTTCTGGCAAGCTCGAGCGTCTGTGCTGCTACGATGGCGACCTCGTCGCCAACGTAGCGCACATATTCGTCCAATACGAACTTGTCGCGGGGACTCGGCTCCGGGTCGCCCTGGCCTGCCCGTGTGTACGGGATGTGCTTTATGTCTTTCCATGTGAGGATGCAGGCAACGCCTGGCAGGGCGAGGGCTTTCTCCGTATCGATGGATTTTATGCGGGCGAATGCATGGGGACTTCTAACGAGTACCACAAAGAGGGCGTCGTGTGGGGCAAAGTCGTCGGTGTAGGCGGGCCGGCCTGTGACAAGGCCGATGCCTTCTAGTTTTGGCTGATTGTGGTTGACGGTGCGAAAGGTGCGGGAGTTATCAGGGGGCCGATCATTCATGTGGCGCCTCCAAATACTTTACGATCGCTCGTAAATGGCCTTCGTAGCCAGAACAGCGGCAAAGGTTGCCGGAAAGATAGTGGCGAATTTCTGCTTCGGTAGGAGACTTTAGTTCGCGTTTAAGGGCCAGCACCATCATGGTAAAACCAGGGGTGCAATAGCCACACTGGTCTGCTCCTTCGGCAACAAGGAATTGCGCGAATTCCGCAGCTTCTTTTTCCACGCCGCGGACGGTAGTGATGTTGCGGCCTTCGGCGCGGCCTGCAAAGACCGAGCAGGAAGGGACCGGCACCCCGTCCAACCACACAGTGCAGACGCCACAGTTCCCGGTGTCGCAACCTCTCTTTACTTCAGTATAGCCTGCGGAGCGCAAGACATCGCACAGCATATCGGCCGGGTTGCACGCAATAACGCGTTGAACGCCATTAATCGTCATAGTCAGGTTGACGTCGCTCATGATGCGGCCTCCGTAATTGCTCGTTCAACAAGGGTTTCACATAAAAGACGCCTATAGTCCGCACTCCCACGCGAATCGGAAACAAAAAGGGTTTCGGCAGCGGCGGCCTTCGCGGCGGCGCTTGCGTAGGAAGACGGTGCGGCGGGCGGCACCATTGCGGCGCCCTGAGCGTGTGCGGCCGTGCAGGCCGCGTTGCACGCGGCCTGCGCATTTGGGCAAAGCCGCGCCGCGGCCGGCCGCGCCCCAACCACAACGCGCCAGCCTTCCGCCGTGAAGGCCGCCGCCGCATTCAGCACCGCAAAATCATTCCTGGTTATCCGCAAACTCTGAAAGCTGACATAAGGATTCTTGGCAACCACGATACTTTCCAATAAGAATGCCCCTTTTGGTGGAGCCGCCAAAAAGTCACCAAGGCTCATCTGTCCCTGCCCATATAGACTCACCCTGGCATCAAGCGCCAAGAGCAAGGTGATCAAATCGGAAAAACCATACCGACCTGCAACGGTTCCGCCTATTGTTATGAGATTGCGCAGTTGGACACCTACCAGATGCTCGGTTGCGTGCCGAAACGCGCCGCGAAATGCGTCATCAAGCAAAGGAGAAGTCTCTATTGCTCTTGCGGTCGTCATGGCGCCTATTTCAACAAGATCAAGAGAATCTCCAGATCCCGCTTCTCTTATGTAATCCAACCGCAGCTCACAGAGATCTACCATTGTGTCGGTAGACCTGCCATTCATGTGAAGCCAGCACCCTCCACCCACGGGCAGCCCGCCCTTCTGGATGAGGCTGTAGGCTTCATCGAGCGTCTGTGGACGCATGTAGTGATTTACTTCCATGACTTCTCCTCAACAATTGCGCTATTCTACTACAAAAAACTACAACGAACAACAAAAGGACACTCTCTACATGCCTGCGCGAGCAGCAAAAGCCGCAAAAATTGCACCTCCCCTATTTCTTCTTTGTGAGCTTCTCTATCTCTTCTTCTACTTCCCCTGCACCATCTGCATAATACTCCTGTTCTTTTGGTTCCAGTTCTTTAAGCAGCCTGAGAAACTCCCCAGCGTGCACTCGCTCTTCATTCGCAATGTCGACAAGAACTTCCTGCGCCAACTTGTTGTCCGTGGATTCCGCAAGCTGCGTGTACATTTGAATCGCCTCGTACTCTGCCGCGATCATAAACCTGATCGAGCGCACAAGTTCGCTCTCCGTCAACTTGCGGTCGCTCTTCATTCCCGAAAACGCTGTTCCAAAATCTGGCATACAAACCTCCTTAGGATGTTGCTAGTCATTACGCTCTTAAGGCGATGTTTAAACACTGACATCTAAGTGAATCCTAACATAGTATATATACCGCATCAATTTATGAGACTAGAAGCCAAAACTTTTCTGTTGAAACTCCATGACAATGCGTCCTTGTGCACTCGATTAAAATGTCCTTTTGGTAGAATAGCAGCCAGGAACGAAGATGGCTAAGAAATGAGCGATGGGACAAAAAGCGCTTCTACGGGCGAAAGTTATGGAAAATAATGAAAGAAGAAACCACGTCCGATGCAACGCGACTGCTTTGGCGCTGGATTGAGCGTTATGGCATACCACAGGCGCTCTATTGCTATCAAAAGAATGTCTTTGTGAGTATCCGTGAGGCCACGATTGAGGAGCACTTGGCGGGTATTGAACCGAAGAGCCCGTCAAACTTGTTCCCCGTGTTCGGCTCGTTTTAGACAGCCACTCTTGATTACAGCCGCTCTTGATTCCTTGCTGATTGGTATTATATTGATGCATGTTACGTTGCCTGCTCTTAAGGAAAGCATGGGAAGCACAGCCGTGTGAGGAACAAAATGGCGCAAACACACTACGATCCTAAGTTCTACTCTATCCCAGAGGCGTATTTGGCACTCTATAAGGGGATAAAGACATCTCTCAGCACTATCACCTTCAAAAAAAGCACCGACACTTTGAGCGATGAGTTCAAAGAGAGAATCATGCTTGCGGTTACTGAAGTGAACAGCTGTGAAATCTGCTCATACGTGCACACACGAATAGCCCTTGAAAAGGGCTTGGACGAAGAAGAAGTGCAGATGATTCTGGGAGGTAATTCCGAAAACATACCAGAACAAGAAAGAGTGGCTATACTGTTCGCCCAGCATTACGCAGATACGCGTGGCAAGCCAACCCGGCAGGCATGGAATACACTCGTGGAAACGTATGGAGAGCAAAAGTCCCGCTACATCCTGGGCGCTATACGGACGATGATGATAGGGAATATCTTTGGTGTACCGGTAAGCGCATTTAAGAACAGACTAAAAGGAAAGCCAAACAAAAAGAGCAATATTGGCTACGAGTTAAGCATGATGGTGCTTCCAATCGTGTTTGCTCCAATTGCGTTCGTACATGCGCTTATATCACAAGCCCTAAGGATACCTCTACTCTCATTCAGAAATTAGGCATATCGTAAAGACCGCCGGCGTTAACAACCTTTGAATATCCCGCCGACTTTAGCATGCGGGCACCGAGTGCGGACCTTGCTCCAGAAGCGCAATACAGAACAATTTGTCTATCTTTTGGGCCTACTTCGCTTAAGCGGTTCAAAATCTCGTTCACGGGGATGCATATTGCATTCGGGTAGTGTTCCTCTTCAAACTCTTCCATGCTCCTCACGTCTATGACGAGCGCACCACCCTTGATGAGTTCTTCCACAGGATTACGTGCCATACTTTATTCTCCTTCCTCAATGAGTTCATTGAACTCTTTTATTAGTTGCATGCTGGTAAATCCACCACTGACATACTTTATGTCGCTCGATCTCTTATCAACAAGTTGCCGATATGCCAGATGTCCCTCAAATCCTGCTTTTGAAACTATCAACAGCTGGCTTTCGGGGATTTCATCGATCCTGTCCCGCAGTTCATCCACTGGAATATGAATACTGCCTCGAATATGACCCTGTACAAATTCGTTAAAGGTTCTGACATCGAGAACGGTAGCCGAATTCTCTTTGATAAGCGGCAAGGCTTCTTGGGCGGTGATGAATTTTGAGAAACCCACCATATCGTTTCGCGCAGCAAATGCGGCCATCTGTAGTGGATCGTTTGCGCTGGAATACGGTGGAGCATACGATAAATCGAGCGCGGACAAATCCTCAAGTGTTAGTTTTGCATAGATTGCTACGGCTAGCACATCGATGCGTTTTTCTACACCTTCCTTACCAAAGGCTTCTGCGCCAAGAATCCTCCCATCTTTTGCCTGATAGATGATTTTCAGGCTTAAGTCTTCGCCGCCGGGATAATAGCTTGCGTGATGTGGCCTGTGAACAGTCACCGCGCGGCATTCAATCCCCGATGCGCGCGCAGCCTTCTCAGAAAGGCCTGTCATCGCATACGTATAGTTCATGACTTTTACCACGGAGGTGCCTAACGAACCTGAATACTGCATGGAACCTCCGAGGGCATTGGTCGCCGCGATACGGCCCTGGCGGTTTGCTGGCCCTGCTAACGGAACTCGAGTCTTTGCGCCATCAGGGATGCGCGTCACTTCGATCATATCGCCTGCGGCATAGATATCAGGGTCATTGGTCTTGAGCCATGAGTCGACGGCGAGTCCATTTGAAGGCCCTATTGTAAGCTCGCTCTTTTTGGCCAGTTCGAGATTTGGGCGCACACCGACTGCAAGGAGCACAAGATCTGCCTGCAGTTGACTGTTGTCGCTCAAGAACGCCAGGTGAGCCTTCTCGTCCACGGCCACCAAAGCCTTTCCAGTAATCGTAGAAACCCCGTTTTCCGCAAAAGCTTGCGCTATTTGCGCTCCGAATTCAGGGTCTGAGAGCGGCATCAACTGCTGAGTGAGCTCTACAATGGTTGTCGAGATGCCCCGCTTATGCAGTGCCTCTGCGGCTTCAAGCCCAATAAATCCACCACCGACGATTACTGCTGCCTTAGGAGAATTTTCCTTAATGAAGTTTTCGATGTTATCGGTATCGGGAATCGTCCAGAGATTGAAAACGTTTTTGCTGTCTGAGCCTTCAAATGAAGGTCGAATCGGGCTACCTCCTTGTGCAAGTATGAGCTTGTCGTAAGGTATCGTAGACAGTCCTTCCTTGCCTTTGAGGGTTACCTGTTTTTGCTGACGATCAATAGCAATGGCTTCTGTATTCAAAAGCACTTTTATTCTGTATCGGGCAAAAAACCCCTCAGGAGTCTGAAGTATGAGCTGACCTCGCCGCTTTATATCGCCTGAGATTCGATATGGCAAGCCACAATTGGCGAACGATACATATGGCCCTTTTTCTATAATGGTAATCTCTGCATTTTCGTCAATTCTGCGTGCCCTTGCTGCCGCCGTCGCCCCAGCAGCGACGCCGCCAATTATTACAAGCCTCATGTGCTCCTCCATATATATTATTATATATAATCTTTTCGAGATATTCAAGTCTTTGGCGAATTTCTCGTCAAGAATTGATCAGAGTGCCCATATGTGGATCGGTTAGGACACACACTTATGTACCAGCTTCAACACATAAATGGCAACATTCGCCAAGGTTCGCACTGAACGGTTCTTATTGTGTCTACAAATAGTCTACAAAAACTTGCAAAAATTCCAAAAAAGGGGTCAAATATTGCAGAAAATGAATATAGTCAGAATGTAGTCAGTGAACAACACAAGTACTTTAGATAAGGCAGTTTATGCAATAAAAAAGGCTCCCTTGCGGAAGCCTTAAAACCTTATAGCAGGGGGTGGACTCGAACCACCGACCTCCGGGTTATGAGCCCGACGAGCTGCCAACTGCTCTACCCTGCGACGCTGGTATAAACTTACAAAAAACTGCAAAAAATGTCAAGCTATGGAAACCTTCGCTGCTGAACTTCGTCTTAACTACGTTTAGACGGATAGCAGTTTTGCAGATTAGGCCAGCAAATCAGCCTACGCCGCAACCTCGATTTCCTTCTTACAACGGCTTACAGGAAAGCAACATATGGCATTGCCAGGACCAACAAAACCGTTACAACCAACGCAGGCAAGAAATCCCCTGTCTTGAACTTTTTTATGTCCAGGAGCCCAAGCCCGATCATAATGACTAGCGCACCACCAAGCCCGGTCAGCTCCTGTAGCATCAGATCCGTGACATATGGCTTGACCCACACCGAGATCAAGGTCAGTAGTCCCTGGTAAGCCAAAACCGACAAAGCCGAGAATGCTACCCCAATGCCCATGGCACCAGCAAAGATTACCGACATGAAACCATCCAGCACGCTTTTTGTTAGTATGATGGAGTAATCGCCAATCGTACCAGCTTTAAAGGAGCCCACAATGGCCATAGCGCCAGAACAGAACAATACCGATGCGCTCAAGAAACCTTCTGCAAAGCTGGAATCGTCGCCACCCTTAATAAAGTGCTTCTTGAGCCACTCTCCAAGGCTCAAGACCCCGCCCTCGATATCGAGCCAGGTACCGACAAGGCCGCCGATAATGAGTGATATTGCCAGAGCCAGAACATGGCCCGTTTTTATGGCCATCTGTATGCCTATAATGAGTGAAACTATGCCTGCAGAAGCAAAAACCGCCTTTTGGTACTTTTCTGGTATTCCTTTCTTGAGGAAAAAACCAATTAGCGAGCCCAGGAGAATAGCGCCAGCATTGATGAATACTGCTAACATATCGCACCTTTTTGCGTTCGTGATTGACCGAATTTGCCGAAGTATAGCATAATTGAGTAAACAAAGGGGAGACCATGAGAAGAGTTTTAAATAAATATGCAGAAAAATGTTCAACGAGCTCACAGCGAACACACCGTGCAGAAAGCTACAATCCCCAGGACGGAGCCCTCCCATCGTCTTTCCGGTCCAAGGCAGGGGGCCTCTTGTTTACGATGATTGCCTTTGTTCTCTGTTCATCTCTTGTCCTGGCCTGTTCTTCTACTCCTCCGGCCATTCCGCCAGATCTTGGCTCTTCCCAGATCATACAAAAGGCCCAGGAACGAACTGACGTAAACGATTGGGAAGGAGCCAAGGTCTATTACAGGGCCTTGTTGGAACGCTTTCCCAACGACCCAAGTCTCACGCTGGAAGCGATGTACGAACTCGCCTTCATTGAATATAAACAGGGGCATTATGCCGAGGCTCGTGCTGGTATGCAGCAGGTTTTGCAACGCTATCAAGCAGAAGACGCCGACTCACTGCCTCAGACGTGGAAGATTCTCGCCGAAAAGGTACTTGCAAAGCTTCCAAAATCCTAAAGTACCTCGGCAATCCTAAAGCACCTCAGCGTCGCTCAAGGCCTCCGCCACCTCGAGCCATTCGTTGTTGAGCTGGGCCATCTCCTGTTCGATTGCTTCTATATCTTTGAGTAGCTTTCTTGCTTTGGCCCCATCGGTGTAATTGGCGGGGAGCGCCATCGCGTCTTCAAGACGATGCTTTTCCGCAGAAAGCGCCGCAAGCCGCTCTGTTATGTCGGTTTCCCGCTTCTTGAGTCTACGAATCTGTGCTTTTCTGGCTTTCTCGTCTTCCCAGGAGCCCGAACCCGTGGAGGAGCCGTCTTCAAACGGACTTGGCCCATTTGGCAATACAGTTTTTTCAGTCAAAGCGAGGTTTGGCCGCATGCCTATGTCCGCACCAGCTGCAACTTCAAATGCACCGGGAACAAGACCAGCCGCAAGAGTCTCTTTTTTTTCTATATAGTATGAGTAATTCCCAAGATAAAGCCTCGGGGTGGTCCCGATTTCCAGTTCCAAAATCCTATCCGCCAGGTCTTCGATGAATCCACGGTCGTGCGAAACAAACAGCACGGTTCCTTCAAAAGCCTTGAGCGCCTCCAGGAGGACGTCCTTCGATGTCAGGTCGAGGTGGTTCGTCGGCTCATCCAAAATGAGCAGATTGGCGGGGTTGAGCAACAGTTTGAGAAGCGCAAGCCGCGAACGCTCGCCGCCAGAGAGCACCGAAACCGGCTTCTCTACGTCGTCCCCGCGGAACAAAAATGCACCAAGCAGATTGCGAAGCTTGGACTGAAGTTGCTGCGGGCACACCGAAGCTGCCTCTTCCTCTACCGTATTGTCGGAATTCATATGCTCCGCGGAATCTTGCGCAAAATAGCCAATCTGTACCCCGGAGCCGAGTGTTATCCTCCCCTCGTAGTTTGAGTCGATGCCTGCGATGAGCCGCATCAGCGTGGACTTACCCGCGCCATTAGGTCCAACAAAGGCCATTTTGCAACCGCGTTCGATTTCGAGAGAAAAATCCTCTAGAACACGCAGCTCGCCATATGCTTTGTTCACGTTCTCGATTCGCACCGTTATCTTGCCAGAGTGCGGCGCGGGCGGAAAACTAAAGTGGATATGCTTCATCCCTTCCGGAATCTCGATAGGGACGATTTTTTCGAGCATCTTTATCCGGCTTTGCACCTGTGAGGCTTTCGATTCCTTGTAACGGAAACGCCGGACAAAATCCTCCATGTGCTGAATCTCTTCCTGCTGCCGCGCCCAGGCATCGAAAAGCTGTTCAAGCTCCTGCGCGCGTCTGGTTTCGTACTGGGAATAGGTGCCCGGATACCGTGTCAATTTGCCGTTGAAGAGCTCATAGACCTCGTTTATCGTCACATCGAGAAAATACCGATCGTGCGAGACAAGTAAAACCCCACCCCGATAAACCTGCAAAAAGCCTTCGAGCCACGTGCGCGCTTCCAAATCGAGATAGTTTGTAGGCTCGTCCAGCAACATGATGTCGGGATCTTCCAAGAGAATTTTGGCCAGGGCGAGACGCATCTGCCAACCGCCTGAAAGTTCGTTTACCCGCTTTTCAAAGTCCTTGGAGGCAAATCCAAGCCCTGTAAGGACTTCGGAGATTTTTTCCTTACGTCGATAGTAGCCGCTCTCTTCCACGTGAGTGGTAATAGCGTCAAACTCTTCCAGGAGCCGCTGCATGACCTTGGGCTCGAGATTGGCATCTTCGAGTTGGCGACCAAGGACCTCCTGCTTTTTGAGCATACTTTCGATGTGAGAAAACGACGTTTCGGCCTCTTCCCATAGTGTCTGGTCGCCTGAAAGAACAAGGGTCTGCGGAAGGTAGCTCACGCGGGCGCCCTTTGTAATGGTTACCTCTCCGGAATCTGGCTGCATGAGCCCCACTGCAATTTTCATTAAGGTAGACTTACCGGCACCATTGGCACCGGCAAGTGCAGCACGGGAACCATCGGAAAGCGTGAGCGTTGCGGATTTTATGAGATCGCGGGCACCAAATGCAAGGCTAATATTACTTAGTTGGACAAAAGGCATCTATAATACATCCTATTCTTGTGCGTTATCCTGCTTCGTGCTTTACTTTGTTCTTTACTTTCCAAGGTTCCTTACTTTCCGAGCGACAAAGCAAAGTCGACCGTGTCAAATCGCGAATCGATAGTGTCGATGGCGCCCGAACCAGGCTGAGTAGCCGATTTTGCCACAAGCAAGTGCCCCATCTTAATGGCATATACATAGTCACTACGTCCTTCGGATGAGTCAGGATAGAGAGAAAATGCCCCCTGCCAGGTTGCAGAAAGATCGTCGGAAAGTCCTACACCAAAAACTATTTTCCCTTTTTGCGCCTGATCCGGATCCGCATTGCCCGGGGCAAAGCCTGCCTGAGTGTTCTCTGCAACTTGCCACGAATAAAGACCGCTCGGCCACAAGGTGAGTTCGCCACCTACATCCGAAGAAAGTTGTATTGCACTGTTCTTGGAGGCGTCGCCTTGCCCTGCGGCAACCCTCGCCGAGGAGAAAAACGAGCGAAGCGCGTTCTCACGTCGAATTTGTTCGGACTGAATAATGGGGAGCAGGTCTTGGTCCATCGCGACAAATCTGGCTGAGCCCCCACCCTGATGCCACTCGACAGCTTCGCCCTTTGCCGGAATATCCGTTGGATCCCAATTTGCGATTATTGCGTCGGTACCGTCTTGCCTGATGCGCAACGGCGTTGGACTAAAGACAAACCAATCCTGATCCTGAGTTACGGAAGTGTAGTTAAAAACCTGAGAATAACCGGGCAGTTCCACGCGTATCTGATTCTTGGTAAGATCACCAAAAAGTCCATATTGCATCGAGAAATAATCAAGATCAACGGCGTTAGAATTCAGCATCGTTGTGTACCAGGACGGACGCCATGTCGTCGTCAAAATCGTGGAAACGGTGTCCTGCCCCGAAGTGTCTGTCGGCATGCTCGGCTCTTCGCCGGTACTTTCATCGAATAGCTTCATGGTGTTACTAAAAACGTAGCCCTTGGTTCCGTCCATCGTGAGCACCTGATACCACTCACCAGGGAGCGCAACATTGCCCGTGTACACCGCTTCGCCCTGCACCTTCGCCAGCACCTTCACCATCTCGTACTGCCGCAACCGGTACACCCGCCGCTCCCCATTCGCCGGCTTCTGGCGAATCGGCAGGCCGTCCCGCTGAGCAATGAGGTAAATGCTCTTCCATTCTCCCATTTCACTCACGCGTTTTTCTGCCGCCTTTTTCGTGCGAAACACCTCGATCTGCCAGAGCGGTACCTCCATCTTGACGCTTCTGTCATCGTTCAAACCGATAACGTAAGTTTTGGTGATATTTGACTTTACGTACACTGGTACTATGCTCCCTGCCTTGGCATCCGTCCC
>JBDKTP010000036.1:0-3799 GCA_039680115.1 Rectinema sp. | reverse complement strand
ATTCTTGGTGTGTTGTCTGTCGGCATGATGATGATACTGCTCACTGGCGGTATCGATCTGTCTATTGGCGCAACTATCGCATTCTCAGGTATGGTGACCGCACTGACAGTGAGTGCATATCCAACAATATCTCCGATTCTGTCGCTCGCCGAAGGTACACTTGTCGGAGTCGTGGTCGGTGTCATCGTTGGTTTTCTCGTTGCATATTGCAAGATTCTGCCAATCATTGCGTCACTTGGTATGATGAATATCGTGCGCGGCCTTACTTACCTGGTCAGCAAGGGCAAATGGGTAAGCGCCTACCAGATGTCGGACGGGTTTAAGGCGATTTCCACAGGTACAACCTTAGGAATAAGCAATCTTATCCTTATTGCAATTGTAATCTACGTTATTTTTGCCTATTTCTTGAGCAGCACCAGAACAGGGAGGTATATCTACGCTGTTGGTTCCAGTCCAGACACCGCTGATGTCGTCGGTATTCCCCGCAAACGTATTTTGCTCTTGGTCTACACCACGATGGGCGCTCTTGCAGGGCTTGCGGGTGTGCTCTGGGTGAGTCGTTATGCGTCCGCACAAGGCGACACTGCGCAAGGCTATGAGATGAGCGTTATTGCAGCCGTTGTCCTTGGCGGCGTAAGTGTATCCGGTGGACGCGGCAAGGTGATTGGGATTATCTTGGGTACAATTCTTTTCGGCATGCTGAACAATGCCCTACCCCTAATAAACATCTCCCCCTTCTGGCAACAAGCCATTCAAGGCGTCGTTATTCTGCTGGCTGTAATTTCCAACGTTCTCATCAAGAGAAATAACGACCGCATGACGCTGCGAAGACGTGCAATCTAAGAGGCCACAAAATGAGCGAAAGAACATTAGAGATTGAAAAACCGAGAAGCTTAAAGAACTTTTTCTTCCAATGGGAGTGGTTTCTTATTGCACTGTTCGTGATTATCAATATCGTTAACAGTCTCCTCTCTCCGTACTACTTTACGGCAGACACATTCTTGAGTACGCCCATGAATTTTCTGGACAAGGCCTTCCTGGTTTATCCCATGATGATGGTTATTGTGTTGGGGAACATCGATGTTTCAGTTGGCTCGATAATCGCCTTGTCGTCGGTGATCATGGCTGTGTCGTACAACGCAGGGCTTTCAATGCCGCTTGCAATGGTGCTCTGCCTTGCAGTGAGTACGTTCTGCGGTTTTATAAATGGCTTCCTGCAAGCCAAATTTAGGGAACTTTCTTCCACAATTATCACGATTTCTACACAGATTATTTATCGTGGAATAGCCTACATAATTCTGGAAGACAAGGCTGCCGGCAAATTCCCCACGTGGTTTTCTTTCCTCGGTTGGGGCTACATCGGCAAAGTACCTTTTATAATGATTGTGTTTATCGTTTTTACGATTCTGTTTGCTATACTAATCCATAAGACTCGGTTTGGCCGCCAGCTCTTTGCCATGGGCAACAACAGCACAGCCTGCCGCTACTCCGGCATCAAGACTGAGAACATGCTCATCTCGGTGAGCACAATCATGGGCTTTATGGCGGGTATTACTGCATTATTCCTAACCTCGCGTATGGGAAGCACAAGACCAAACGTCGCTACCGGTTACGAGCTGGACGTTATTGCAATGGTAGTCTTAGGTGGCGTCAGTACTTCAGGCGGCAAGGGCCGAATAACTGGCCCCTTGCTTTCTATCTTTATCATCGGGTTTCTCAATTATGGCCTTGGTCTTTTTAACATCTCTGCTCAAGTCCTGCTTATCATAATTGGAGCGCTTCTTATTGTCGCTGTTATGTTGCAGAATCTGCGGTTCGATAAAAGTGGCCAAAAGTCCGGCGCAAAGCACGTACAGCTTAAGCGCTAGAGATTTTTGAATATTTGAAAGGAGGCAATGATGAAAAGAACCATCATCGCTGTTGCCATGATCATTGCGGTCATGGGAATGATTGTACCGGCTTCGGTTTTTGCAGCTGACAAACCGAAGTTCGCAATCGTCTTCAAAAATACCGGCAATCCCTATGGCGAAAAACAGCTCCAGGGATTCAAGGACGGTATCCAAGAACAGGGTTACGAGGCAATTCTTCGCTCGCCTGAACTGCCAACAGCAGAGGCGCAGATCCAGATCATTGAGCAGCTCATTGCTCAGCGGGTGGCGTCCATCTGTATCGTCGGCAACGACTACGATGCACTACAGCCCGTTCTGACCAAAGCTTCAAAGGCTGGAATTAAGGTGTTCTCCCTCGATTCTTCTGTTAACCCGGCGAGCCGCTTGACCCACGTCAACCAGGCCGACTCTGAGAAGATCGGGCAGACCCTTATCAAAGCCGCCTATGACATGACAGGTGGCAAGGGCGGAGAAATCGCGATTCTTTCTGCAACTAGCCAGGCTTCCAATCAGAACATCTGGATCGACTTCATGAAGAAAGAGCTTGCAAAACCACAGTATGCCAGCCTCAAATTGGTCAAGATCGCCTATGGTGACGATCTGCGCGACAAATCAGTGTCGGAAACAGAAGCATTGCTTCGCTCATATCCAAACCTGAAGGTGATTATTGCCCCGACGACCGTTGGTATTGCTGCCGCAGCAAAAGTCATCACGGACAAGAACCTCATCGGCAAAGTTTTCATCACTGGTCTTGGGCTGCCTTCTGAAATGGCAACCTATATTGAGAATGGTGCATGCCCCTACATGTTCCTGTGGAACCCAATCGATGTCGGCTACCTTGGTGCTTATGTAGCAACTGCGCTGGTAAACGGAAAAATCACTGGTGCTGTTGGAGAGAAATTCTCCGCTGGCAGGCTTGGCAATTACACCATTACCAAGGCGCCCGATGGCGGAACCGAAGTCCTTTTAGGGCCTCCGTTCAAGTTTGACAAGTCCAATATCGCAGAATGGAAGAACGTTTACTAAGCCGATTGGCTATTGGAATGAATTGACAAGGTAGAGCGTGAGGCAGACGGCGTATCAAGTCGCTTGCCTCACCTCTTCCATCTATTGGGAATTGAAGAGGCACGATATGAAGCGATATGCGTTTGCGATGCAACTCAAACCAGGCAAAGAGGCGGAATACAAAAAACGGCACGATGAAATTTGGCCCGAGATGAAGGCCGAGCTTGCCAAGGCTGGCATTTCCGACTATTCGATCTATTTGGATCCGAAAACGCTGCGGCTTTTTGGAATCCAGCACGTGGCTGACGATGCTACCGATGACCTTCTGCCAACTAAGGCAATTGTAAGAAAATGGTGGGATTCTATGGTCGATTTGATGGAAACGAATCCGGATAATTCTCCGGTTACCGATCCTCTCGTTGAAATGTTCCACATGGACTGAACTGGAGTGCGCTTTTTCCAGGCCCGATTTTGTGGTTGGCGTTGTAATGACTGTTATAATGGTTTTTTTGTAACGAATTTACGTATGGAGCAGATGAGTATATGAGTATGAAGGAACTTGTTGAAGTATCTCGACGGTACGGCAGTGATCCGGAATTTGTGCTTGCCGGAGGCGGCAATACATCGTGGAAAACCAATGACACACTATTTGTAAAGGCTTCGGGAACCGCATTAGCAACAATTGAGGAGATAGGGTTTGTTGAACTCGATCTTGAAGCTGTACGCGCCATACTTCGTCAGGCATTCCCTTCAGACTCTGCAGCCCGAGAAGCACAGGTTTTGTCGGCATTGATGGCGGCCCGCAAGCCGGGACAGACTATGCGGCCAAGCGTTGAAACAATTCTCCATGCGCTTTTCCCTTACTCGTATGTCGTCCATCTGCATCCAGCGCTCGTAAACGGCGT
>JBDKTP010000035.1:0-15515 GCA_039680115.1 Rectinema sp. | reverse complement strand
ACCCGACTTGTGACATAAACTTGAGATTAGGGAAATCGCGCTTTACATTCTTTAGGTGAGCGATACCGAGCTGAATTGCTCCGAAAACAAAGCAAAGTATCCTGACATTCATATCAGAACTGAGTTCACCTTCAAGTCTAGGGGCGTTGTTGATCGCATGAATTGATAGCTTCTGAAGTGCATTTGGTAGAGAATCCCAGGGGATGGCAAACCACGTTGCGGTAACCGTTCCCCAGATAATTGTTGAAACTGAAAGCAGTAACAGGAGTTTCACAAAATCAACAACCGGCTTTCCATCATGTCTTGACTTAAGGATGAGTGCCAGGGACGCAACCAACATCACAAGACCGTATCCGCCATCACCAAAAATCATTGCAAAGAAAATAGAAAAGAAAACCAGGAACCACGAAGAAATGTCATATTCATGATAGTTGGGCACAGTACCAAGAAAATCGAAAACCGGTTGAATCGTTCTTACTACAGAATTGTTTTCAAGTTTGGTAGGAGGTAGTTCGTCATCCGCCGGGTCGTCAATCGCAGCTGCCCAACCGCCTTTACTCGCCTGACTTAAAAGCCTAGGCGCTTCCTTCGCAGGCACAAACCCAGTAAGCGTTGTCAGATGATCTTGTGCCGGCATACCGGCCTTAAGCCGTTCAATTACAAGCTCTGCCTTTGCAACCTTCAGCGCATCCTCGATCAGTGGCAAGGCTGCGCGAAGACTCTGTATTTCTGTCGTTCTTTCTTGTATTTCCCTCTGAATCTGAACAATTTCATTCTGCAGAGTCGAAAGCCGTTCACCATGGGGATCGAAGTCAACAAAAAACTGAGGTACATCCCCTTCACTTACAACCGCGATTCTGGCCCTCCCGCGCGGCGACGACAATCTTACATAATCGATGTCGGGCGGCATCTTATCAAGATCCTTTGCCATGCCTTCATAGAGGCGTATGCGCGTACCACCAGGAAGCAGATTCTCTAACAGTGAAGGATCAAAATCCCCCCATGGCTCAAGACGCTTTAACTCAGCCAGCCTTTCTAAAAGCTGATCGTTCTTGGCCTGAATGCTTAAGTTGCAAGACTCAAGTCTATCAGCCACGGATTCTGCTTTGGCAAGCATCTCCTTATGACTCTTACTACGGTACGAGTGGTCTTGAACCTTGATGGCATGCGACTTGTCCTTGTCCTGTTCAACCAGAGCCTGCCGTGCTGCGGAGAGCTTATCAACCTTGGACGAAAGCTCTGAATACGCCTCCGAATTCCCGTTCAAGGCGTTTAGTTCAACATGTGCTATGCCAAGGGCACGAACTTGAGCAAGTGCTCCATTTACATCCTTATCAAGGATCACAAGCACAAATTTCTTCATTGGGACGATCATGCTCGTGACTCCTCAACTTTCTTCTTGGCGATTTTCCCACGAACTACCTGTGCGATCTCTTCATCTCCCAAATAAATACGAATTCGTCGAATAGCCGCCTGGGTTTCCGGGATCTTGATCTTCTCAAAAAGGTTTACCCTCTGTGTCGTCGTCCGCAACTCTGCCGAAAGCAGTCTCTTTTGCTCCTGCACCACACTGCGTTCTATGTCGGTGAGCAGAGTTTGTTGCATCAAAGACAATGCACGATCTACCCACAAGGGATAGCTGAAAAAATCATATTCAGCAAACTCGAACTCGGCGCTTTCGAATTGAGGTATTGTGACTCCGGCTATATTTCGCTCGGAAGTCTTTACCGACTTTATCGATAGGAGCGGCTTTCCTTGTGCATCACGGGCAAATTCTTCTTCGCTGAAAACTCCTATCCATGACCTATAGTCGTTCTCGAGGGCAGTTTTGGCCTCGCTCAACTGAGAAAGCCTTGCCTCTATACCTCGAATTTCGATCTGAAGCTGCTGCTTCTTAAGCTGAAGGGTAGGAAGATAGCGCTCGTACATTTTGAGCGCATCTTTCTGCTTTTTCAGCTCAGTTTTGGTAAGCTTTATTTTGGGCATTGCCAGCCTTCTTCCTTTGCCTTATGCGTGCCTTATGCGCTTTATATCGGTTCAAGACTCAACAGTTTTACCAGGAACTTCGATCCTGCCTGGCCAGAATTTCTGAATCAAATCGCTCTTGAGCCCTGTTTCCCTGGGCTCGAAACACTGCGCGAGAATCTCCCAACCTTTATCAAGGGCTTTTTCTAGCGGGATGTTGACCGAAAGATCCATCATTTCGCGCTCAAAGAGTTCTCCGTACTGGAGGAGTTTTTTGTCCCAAGCTGTCATCTGGAAGCCCATCGACTTCTTTTCCACGGTGTCCTTGTACGCCGCATAAAGTTTGATCATACCATCCATAAGTGCACGGTGATCTTCCCTGGTTTTACCATTCACATTTTGTTTGAGCCTTGAAAGCGACCCAAAGGGCTCGATCCTACCCTTGCTCAAATAGAACTGTCCCTCAGTTATGTAACCTGTGTTATCAGGCACAGGATGCGTGACATCGTCCCCCGGCATCGTTGTGACTGCCAGAATTGTTATGGACCCCGCATCCGAGAAATCGACTGCCTTTTCGTAGCGCGCGGCAAGCTGAGAGTAAAGATCGCCCGGATAACCTCGGTTTGAAGGAACTTGCTCCTGAGTGATCGAAACTTCTTTGAGGGAGTCGGCAAAATTCGTCATATCGGTAAGCAAGACAAGTACGTTCTTACCGCGAAGGGCAAATCGTTCTGCCACTGCAAGCGCCAAATCCGGCACCATGAGGCATTCCACCACAGGGTCAGACGCTGTGTGCACAAACATGACCGCTTTTTCTAGAGCTCCGGCGGAAGCAAGCGTGTCGCGGAAGAATAGATAGTCATCGTATTTGAGCCCCATGCCGCCAAGGATGATAATATCGACCTCGGCTTGTGTTGCAATTCGCGCCAACAGTTCGTTGTACGGCTCGCCGGAAACCGAGAATATCGGCAGTTTTTGACTCTTTACCAAAGTGTTGAAAAGATCGATCATCGGGATCCCGGTTCGAATCATTTCTCGTGGAATTATTCTATTGTATGGATTTACCGATGGGCCGGCGATCGGAATGAGATTGTCCTTTAGTTCAGGACCGTCGTCGCGCGGATTTCCCGCTCCGTCGAAAATTCTGCCCAAAAGGTCGTCAGAGAAACTTACCTGCATAGGGTGACCAAGGAAACGCACCTCGTCTCCAGTGGAAACCCCTCTGCCACCTGCAAAGACCTGCAGGTACACAAGGTCGTTATCCAGCCGAATGGTCTCCGCAAGAGACGTCCCGTAGCGAGTGGCCACTTCCGCCAGCTCGCCGTTTTCGATATTGCTAGCCCGGACTGTTATGAGGTTGCCGGTTATAGATTCAATTCTTGAGTAGATTTTGTTCATAACTCACTCCAAAGCCGCAAGTATGTTCTTGCCCTGTTCATCGATAACAGGATGCCGAGCTGCCATTATAGTCTCGATATCGCGCAGGGATTTGTCATAGAGTTCAGTACTCTTGGCCGCTCCGTTCAAGTCCAGGAAGGACTGACGCAGCTGGTAGAAGTAGGCACGAGCATCATCCTTGTCGGCGATGTCGACTGTCGACACACAGACTTTCAACACAAGGGCAAACATTTCGCGCTGTCTTTCGGGCGACACTGCGGAATCGACAGGATCGAAGGAGTTCTGCTGAAGGTAAACCGAATCCATGAAATCGCCCTTGAGATACATAATGTAGTCTTCCAAACTGGTACCTTCCTCACCTACCACCTTCATCATCGAGCCGATTTCGGCGCTTTCTTCCAATATGGAATGGGCAAAGTGGACAGTGGCGGGCGGCATTATGCCTTTATACTTGGACCAGGAATCCAGAGGATGAATGGCAGGATATTTGCGGGCGTCTGAGCGCTCACGCGACAGCCCATGGAAGGCACCGACGACTTTAAGTGTGGCCTGGGTGACTGGCTCTTCAAAGTTGCCGCCCGCCGGCGAAACGGTGCCGCCTATGGTAACGGAACCCTTGCTGCCGTCATAGAGACGTACGATACCCGCACGCTCGTAAAACGCAGCGATGACGGATTCGAGGTATGCAGGAAAGGCTTCTTCACCGGGGATTTCCTCAAGGCGCCCCGACATTTCACGCATAGCCTGTGCCCAGCGGCTCGTCGAATCTGCAAGCAACAAAACATCGAGACCCATCTGTCTGTAATACTCCGCCAGGGTCACCGCGGTATAAACGGAAGCGTCGCGGGCAGCAACCGGCATGCTCGAGGTGTTGCAGATGATGATTGTCCGCTCCATGAGCGATCTTCCCGTGCGTGGGTCTATGATTTCAGGGAACTCCTTAAGAGTCTCAACTACCTCGCCTGCGCGCTCACCACAGGCCGCGATGATGACGATGTCGACATCTGCATTGCGGCTTGTTACCTGCTGCAAGACCGTTTTGCCTGCTCCGAACGGACCCGGAATGCAATAGGTACCGCCTTTGTCGACAGGGAAAAAGGTGTCGATAATCCGCGTCTTGGTGACCATGGGTTCAGTCGGTTTTAGTCGTTCGGCGTAGCACTTAATAGCACGTTTGACCGGCCAGTTAAAGCTCATTGTAAGGTTTTTTTGGGCACCTTTTTCGTTCTCAACGACTGCGATGATATCGTCCACGGTATAATCACCGGCCGGGACTATTTGAACAATTTTGGCTTTGCCCTGAAAATCGAACGGAACCATAACCTTGTGGACAAAGTTGTTCTCCGGCACAGTGCCAAGGACGTAGGCGTTGGAAACCACATCGCCAAGTTTCGCTATTGGTGTAAAATGCCATTTTCTAGTTCGGGAAAGTGCGGCGAAATAATTGCCCGCTTCCAGAAAATAGCCTGTCTTTGCGGCAATTTCCGGCAATGGATCCTGGAGACCATCATAGATTTGTCCCAAAAGCCCAGGGCCAAGCTCTACGGACAGCATGTCGCCTGTAAAGTCCACTTCGTCACCAATTGTGATGCCTTTGGTGATTTCGTAAACCTGGAGCTGTGCTTCGTCTCCACGAATGCGAATAACTTCGCTCTTTAGTCGTTTCCCCTTTGAAAGAACATAGGCGACCTCGTTCATCGAGACTGTACCTTCCACTTTAGAAGAAACCATGTTCCCGTTTACTGCGGTAATATGCCCTTTGGTCTGGCTCATGCTATGTCTCCAGAAATTGCAGTTTGGGCGGTGTTGGATCCACTGCCAAGAATATCGTTATAAAGTCTTTTATAGGCCGCCATGCCACGTTCCTGGTCGAAGTAGGCAAGACGGTTAACAATTCTGAGCTTAAGATAATATGCAATAAGGAAATCCAAATCAAAGTAAGAAGAGCGGGCGAGTTCGTCCAAACAATTCCAACGTTCGTGTTCCAAAGCTTGTTCTGCAAGAAGTGGATCCTGAACCTCAAAGACTCGTCTGGCCGAGAATTGCGCTTGCTGAATCAGCGCATCAGAAAGCGACTCAGAATTGGAAGTTGCCGCTATGGGCCGTACATATTTTGTAACTTCACTTAAACCGGCTGCACGGCAACGGAGAATGGAAAGCTCGTTTCTCATGCTCTGTTCCCAGCTAACATAGTCGCGCAGCAAAGAGGAGCGAAAGTCTGGAGGCACAGTTCCCGAGGTAAAAAGCTCGGTGCTCTTGCGAAGTTCGGCGAAATCCTCAGCTGCCATGTATTTCTCAGCCTTCTCCAAAAAATCTTCTTCCCTCATGGGAGCAGGCGAAGTGAAGAGAAAACCTGGCAATGTAGGAACAAAATACCAGTAGCGCATTACTCTCTCTTTAATGCTGAAGCCGCAGCTTTCAGACAGTCCGCCAAGTGGGCATCCACTCGGCGAGAAAGGACTTCTGCCACTGCGTCTGCTGAGAAATCATACTGGACAGTATCGTCTCCAAAACTTATCCTAAACCCGGCATCCAGACCATCGAAAGGCTTGAACTCAACGCCTCTGCGCAGTTCGGCAGCAAGACGTCCAGCAAGGCCAGCGTCGATAGAAGAAAGCGTTTTAGGCGAGACGAAGATTGAGATATCGCCCTGGTTATCCTTTGCCATGGCCATGAGCAATTCTGGCAGATATCGGCTTAAGGAGGAAGCATCCAGAACTTGACGAGAATCGGCTTTAACTGCTTCTTCCATAAAAACCTGCACTTTTTTCCGCAGCGCCAGCATGGTATCTCGTGCAGCGTATTGGAGAGCGATGTTTGAAGCTTTTTCGCGCGCATTGACACGTTCTTCTGCAGATTTCTCGATCGTTTTTGCCTTGCTTTCTGCAGCAGCAACAATGGTCCGTGCCTTTTCGTTAGCCTCGGCTATGATTTTTTCGGCTTCTTTCTTGGCCACGTTGACGCCATCAGCTTTGATTTTTTCAAGCAGTTCTTCAACTTGTAATTCCATATCCTTGTTTCCTTGTTAAGCCAAATCTTGTCTCAAACCAAATCCTGTCGCACCATTATCTTGCTTTTTTTATAGAAATGAATTAGAACACCCTTTACAGAAACTTGACATCTATCAATATAGCTAAAAACCAATTCCGTCAAGCTAAAATCTTAATGTAGTTGAGAGCATTTGCAATCTTGTGCTTCCGGCGCTTGACAAAGAGCCTGTCTGGAAGCTACAAATGCTTCGTTTGCTTCGTTGTTTGCGACCGTCGTATAACGGCTATTACCCAAGCCTTCCAAGCTTGAGACGAGGGTTCGACTCCCTTCGGTCGCTTTTTCAAGTCTTTTTCGTTGCATTGGTCAAACAAAGGCATATACTTAAGACCGATGAAATATTCTGAAAGATCAAAAAACAAAGAAATACTCAAGCCTAAATGCCGAGACGCCCTGTTGCAGGGGCTTTTTTATCCGGCCGATGCCCAGGAACTGAACGAAAAGTTAGGAAGGCTCCTTGCGCAGAAGACTTCTGATGGCGTTGAGCTGGGGCTCGCAGAGTGGGCCGAGAATAAGACTCGCATACAAACAGGCGAAGTCCGGCAGGGTCATGTTCATGCAATCATTAGTCCGCATGGCAGTCTGGATTATTCCGGGAATATAGCCGCCGCGGCATGGCAGAGCATAGGCGCGACACAGTTTGACACTGTCGTGCTCCTGGGAGCCTCACATCGTGCGTATGAACCGGGCGTTTTTCTTTCTGAGTCAGACTTTTTCTCTGTCCCTGGCAAGGATGTGCCTGTCGATCGTATGCTGACTCGCGACCTTGTCTTGAGCAACACTGAATTTCTTGAAAATGATATTCCTCATCTGGAAGAGCAGGGACTGGAGATGCAACTTGTTTTTATCGCAAAGCTCCTGCCGGACTGTAAGATTCTTCCTGTCATCGTGTCGGACGTGTCCAGTCTTATGATTGATCAGCTTTATGCGAACTTGTACTTTAGTTTACAGGGTCGGCTGGACTCGACCCTCATTGTCATTAGTTCAAATATGGCGGTGAACACGGACGCAGTAGCGTGTGAAAAGGACACAGAAGTTTTTGTGCAGTCTATACTTGCTGGCGACGACGAAGCTATCGATAAGCAAGACAATAGAGACTCTTCGTTCTGCGGTTCCAAGCTCATAGCGGGGTTCATGAGGAGCAGGTTTTCAAGCGGGCTTCAAGCATCGTGCCTGGGGATAAGTACGTCGGCGAGTTTTGCAGGGGGTGAGGATACGGCGGTCGGCTATGCGGCGGTGTGCTTTGGAGATGAGTTATGACACTTCAACTTTCTAATGAAGATCGACGAGTTCTTTGCGCAATCGCAAGAGAGGCAATAGCTTCTGAACTGGAGGCGCGCAGCCCGGCCTACCCTCCGATGACGCCGGGGTGCATGCAGGTTGCGGGGGCGTTTGTGACGCTGAATATCGAGGGGGAACTGCGGGGGTGTATAGGGACGATGGTAGGACGGGCTGCGCTTGGCGAAACAGTAAAGACAATGGCCAAGGAAGCCGCATTTGGAGATCCACGTTTTGAACCGTTACGAAAAGATGAGCTTGATCTTATAGAAATTGAGATCACGGTTCTTGGCCCAATGAAACCAATCGCCAGTCACGCAGAAATACAAATTGGAGTGCATGGAGTCTATTTCACCTATCATGGGCGATCATCAGTCTTCCTGCCACAAGTGGCTTTGGAATGGGGATGGGATGTCCCTACCCTTTTGGAGAACCTTTGCAGAAAGGCAGGTGTTGCTCCAAATGCATGGAAAAGCCCAGACACCGAGCTCTATATATTTGAGGGTTTGGTCTTTAGCGAAAAAGATTTTCAGTGAGCCTGTCTTTGGTGTTTCCGAAACAGTTTCTTTACCGACTTATACCAGTAAAGCCGAAGCTCCTCAGCTAAACGAAAACATTTATACGCTAGAGTACTTACTGGGTAGTCAATTGCACCAAGTCGGTGAACTATTCGCCCGCCAAAGCCAGTCTTAAAGAAATACAACCCTGCCATTGGATGGTTCGGGTCGTCAGTAGGAGGTATCCCAAAGAAATCGTAATCTACGCACTCGGCTTCCTTTGCCGCTAAGATAGCATTCCATTGAAGTGCATAGGCAGGCATAAGGTTTCGGTTTTCATTGGATGAGGCGCCATATAGATAGGTAGCGTGTTTATTGAAGAATAAAGTTATGATCGCAGCAAGAGGTTTCCCCTCATACTTGGCCGTCCAGACTGAAAGATCAAGCGGCAGTCTTTCTTGAGCCTTGACTTCTGCGGCTACCGAGAAAAGCGCTTTGTAGTAACTTGCCTCGTGAATGGCTATTTCGTCCCTTTTGGCTGTTTCTTCGTAGAGTTTTTGAAAAGCACCCAGAGCCTCCTCGCCCTCTTTGAACACCTCAACGCCCTTTTTCTGTGCAAGCCGTATGTTATATCTCCATTTAGGCTTCATCGCCGCCAAGAGCTGTTCAGGATCATCCGCCAATGGCAAGACAACAGTGTCTGGAACCTGAACCGGAGTACCAGGGGTGAGGTTCGTCTTCTTTTTGTGAATATTGTGAATAGAACTTTTTGTTGTTTCGTTCTTATCGGAAACACCCAAAGCTTGAGAAAGATCTACCGCCATCGGGGTATCACGTTCCCAAGCCAGGTCGAAACGGACGAAGATAATTCTATTGTGAACTTGGCCCTTAATTGCATCGCTGATGGCCTTGCCCAAAGCTTCCAAATACTCCTGCGGCGAAAAACCAGAAGGGACACTCGCTGGGCCATGCGGAACATAGCAAAAACAGACATGTGCCCTTAGACTGCGTACGAGTACATAAAGGATGCTCATCTCGCCTGCTGCTGTGACTTCGCACTCAAAGGATAACCATCCCGTACGAGACTTGAATACGGCCCAAAATGCCGATTGCATGAAACTGTCGCTTACTGGTAGTGCGACTTGCATGAGGTCCGCTGCACGACGCGTAAGGGAGTGTTGAGAGTCTTGGATTCGGCGTGCGATGACCGTCACGTCCTTAGTGTTCATCCAATCTCACCATCTTGGACTTTTTCCAATATAAGGTCTCTACCAGCTGCGGAGAGGTGGCTTTGTCCAACGACCGCAAACCCCTGTTGTGCCCGAATTGGCACCGAAAAAAACATATCCGCTGTGATAGTCTCTGGAGTAGACGTATCATGCTTTACATCTTCAATGACAGATTCTGAGGACACAACAGTTCTACCGCCATCTCCTTCTCTGACAGGCCTAGGATTCGATCCTGATAGAACAACTTTTGTGCCTGGTTCCGCCCATGGCGCGGTAAGGACCTCGACAGCTTCCTTACCTTCCGGCCCGACGATAGAGGCGGCAAGCAGCATACCCTGTGACTCTATTCCGCGCAGTTTTGCAGGCTTCAAATTGTTCACAAGCACAATATTCTTGCCCAAAAGCTCTTCTTCCCGATAATACGGAACAAGGCCAGAAACGATGACTCGCTCTTTCCCAGTTCCATCGTCCAGGTGTTCGATGTAGAGCTTGTCAGCTTTGGGGTGCCGATCAATCTGGACGATTTTTGCGACTCGTAAATCGATCAGTTTTTCAAAGCGCTCTTCATCGGGCAAATCTGCATAGGGCTTTGGCGACTGGTTGGTACCCTTCTCTTCTTTAGTCCCGGTTGAAGTCTCTTTTGGACTTTCCTTGTCGGTCTTTTGAATCTGAGTCTGGTCAACGCCGGTGTTCAACCTTTCTTTTTGTGAGCCAGAATAGCGTTCCCGCAGCCTGGCTATTACATCTTCTTCCAATTTGGTGAAAAGCACTTCTGGCGTGCCGATTTGGCCTAATCCACTACGCTGCCCTAACATACTCCAGTCGAGCCCATCTTTGCCTATAGTGAGCCCCAAGAATCCGGCCAGCCTTTCGGCCGTGTTCGGAAGATAAGGATGCAATAGGATAGCAAGATCACGCAGGGTGTAACACAAATCTCCAAGCAATTGGGCGGCTTTCTCAGGCTCGGACGTCCTTGTTTTCCATGGTTCGCCATCCTGGAACCGCTTATTTGCAATATCGGAAATCTCAAAAATTCCATGGAATGCATCGCGCAAGTCGGCACACTCCAATGCATCGGTGACTTTAGTCTCCAACGTGGTTATTTGTTCCCAGTACGAGGAATCAGGGCTGCTCACCGGCACGGTACCCTCATAATATCGGCTCACAAAAGTCAAGGTGCGATTGACCAGATTGCCAAGATTGCCTATTAGTTCGCCGTTTACCTTGTCACGAAAGTCCGACCATACAAAGGTAAAGTCTGACGTTTCCGGTCGGTTCCAGAAAATATAAAACCGCCAAACATCAGCAGGAATACCGGTTTCCATGACATCGTTCCCAAACACCCCGATGCCCTTCGATTTGGAGAACTTTCCTGACTCATAGTTCAGATATTCGGTGCTGGACATGTGATGAAGCATGGTCCAATTCCTACCAGAGCCAAGCAGACTGGAGGGAAACACAACGGTATGGAAGGGGATGTTGTCTTTCCCGATGAATTGGAAGAGTTCCACCTCATTGGGGTTTTGCCACCAGGATTTCCAGTCAAATCCCTTTTCTTTGGCGAGCGCAACGGTCATGGAGATATAACCAATTGGGGCGTCAAACCAGACATAGAACACTTTATCTTCATATCCAGCCAAGGGAACAGGAATCCCCCACTTGAGATCACGAGTAATCGCGCGCGGCCTAAGCCCGTCGCGCAGCCAAGCCTGTGTCATCTGAATGGCGTTATTCGACCAAAAACCTTTCTTACTAATTTCCTGGATCCATGGCTCCAATTTTGGTAGAATCTTGGGCAAGTCAATATAGAGGTGCGTGGTGGATTTGAGATGAGGTGTTGAACCGCATGTAGAGCACACGGGGTTTATTAGGTCCGTGGGTTCAAGCAGTTTGCCACAATTCTCACACTGATCTCCCCGTGCACCATCGTAACCGCAGGAAGGACAGGTACCCCTTACATAGCGGTCAGCAAGAAATCTTCCACAGGAATCACAATAAAGCTGCTCAACGGTCTGGCTCGTTATGTAACCATTGTTATACAGATCCAGGAAGATACCTTGAGTCACTTCAGTCTGTTCGGGAGCTGAGGTGCGTCCGAACTTGTCGAAAGAAATATTAAACCAATTGTAAATCTCTTCGTGCAGGGCGTGGTAACGGTCGCAGAGCTCACGAGGCGTAACCCCTTCTTCTTGGGCTTTGGTCTCTGTTGCGGTCCCATACTCGTCGGTTCCGCAAATATAGAGGGTATCATAACCTCTCAATCTACAAAAACGTGCAAAAACGTCGGCGGAGAGAACCTGAATAAGATTGCCCAGATGGGGAACATTGTTGACGTAAGGCAGCGCAGAAGTCACAAGTCTTCTTTTCATAGCTAAGCACAATAATCAAGACTCAAAGGGGGTGTCAAGAATGCCCGGACATGCTATTATTGTGCCGAAATGGTTGTATCGATGATTCTCCTCATTGTGGAGCTTCCGGAAACTTCAACATTGAAGGACAAGAGATCCATAATTCAGGGCATAAAGAGCAAGTTACATCACAAATTTAACATCTCCAGCGCTGAAGTAGACCTGCAAGACACAGCTGCGTTTGCGGAAATTGGCGGCGCGCTTGTTTCGAATTCCAAAGTGTTCGGTGAAAAGGTTATGCATAGCGCGGCTCAGTTTGTTGAAGATTATTTTCCTGTGCGAATCCAGTCTTTGCAAGTTTATTCCGAGATTTTTGACGAGAGAGGGTCCTATGAGTCATATGAGGCAGAAATCCACTAGGTTTCTACTTAACGCCGGCCTTTTGTGCGTTGTCGTAGTCTTATTAGCTTCCTGTGTAGGCGTTGACGCCAAAATCAGGGTTACCGATTCAGGATCAGGAGACTTAATCGCAGAATACCGCGTGTCCAATGAACTTCTTTCGCTTGGAGAATTGGACGAAAACAAGGCGCAATTGCCCATACCCTTGTCTCGATCTGATGTGGAAAGCAGTTTAGGGAAAAAGAATGGCCTTGTGCTTAAGTCGTGGTCCAGCTCAAAATCCGGGAAGGATACTGTCATCAAAATGGATATAGGTTTTAGCAGTATTGATGCTCTCATTGCTTATCTGGATCCCGAAGGAAAGTTGGCACGCTACGACAATGCCAATGGTGTGACATCACTTTATTTCGGCCTAGGAGGCGATTTTGCACCACTCGATTCAGATGGCAAGCACCTTGCGATCGAAGCGTTCGACGCTTATACATTCAGGCTGACAGTGGAAGCGCCAAAGGCAATCAAGACGGCCGATTCCAACAATACAATCGTCTCATCCAAGATCGATGGCAATACTGCTTCTTTTTCTGGTGCGATGAAAGACATTGTTATTTCGGAAAAGGCTCCTGCGTTGAGCGTAAGCTGGTAACAAAGGGTGCGTTGTGCTTAGGAACTTCTTGCACTACAAGTAGCTTAAAGCTCTTTAGAGCCATTTTGAGTATTCTTGAGTTTTCCTCCGACATGAAGACGGGTCTGACGTGAAGAGGAGGCTGTTAAAAGTTTTACGATGGAAACTTTTTAGAGTGCGGGTCTCCCAAAAACCGGGCACGGGTTATTTTCCCTTTACCGCCTTCCTGGAGTTTTAGTATTGCCTGTTGTGCGGTGCGTTCTTTATCATGCTCGTTATCAAAAAGCTCTGCCTGCAAGGTATCTTTGAATTGAAGATTGAAAAGTCCCATTCCTACGAGTCGGAGTGGTCGGTTCTTGTCCCAATGTTTATCGAACAAGCACACCGCGTCGTCGTATATCTCTTCTGATGCTCTATAACCCGAAGAACGCAAACACTGCCGATTTGTAGAAGAAAAGTCGTCATAACGCAGTTTAATCCCCAGGGAATAAGACACTGCTCGCTCTGACCATAGTCGTGCAATGAGCTCATCAGAGAATTGACGCAAAAGATCCAAGACCATATTTCTGTCCAGAGTATCGCGCTGAAAGGTACGCTCTGTACTGATCGAGTGAGACACTACCTCATCTTGGAAAATTCCTGAGTCTTGGCCATGAGCAGCGTCATGCAGAAACCTTGCTCCGGCCTTGCCGAACTTAGCTCTCAAGCATTCTTCCGAAATCTGCTGCAAATCAGCAATGGAAAAGACGCCAAGCGACGCCAACCCCTGGCGTGTTTTTTCTCCAGCGCCCCAGAGTTTTTCTAAGGGGAGACTTGCCAGAAAACCTTGTTCCTCTCCTTCTTCCACGATCGTAAGCCCATCTGGTTTTCTGTACCCAGACGCCACCTTGGCGACATATCGATTCGCGCCAATGCCAATAGAAACCGTTAATCCAAGCTCTTTACTTACCTTGTTCTTTATTTTAAGCGCCGCTTCTTTTGATGTGCCCCAAAGACGTTGTGTTCCGGTCATATCAAGCAAGGCCTCGTCAATAGAAAGTTGCTTTAGATCTGGAGTAAAACTACGAAGAATTGCCATTACCTGTCTTGAAACCTCAGCATACCGCCCCATCCTCACCGGTAAGAAGATCCCTTGAGGACATCGCTGAAAAGCTTCCGAAATGGGCATCGCAGAATGCACGCCAAAGGCTCTTGCCTCATAGGAACAGGTTGAAACAACTCCTCGCCTGCCGGGCAAGGCTCCCACTATGATCGGCTTGCCAGCAAACTGTGGATTGTCCCGCCTTTCAACCGAAGCAAAAAAGGCGTCCAGATCTACATGGAAATACACTGATGCCATATCTAATCATGTAGACCTTTGCAGAACTTTAGTCAATTATTTATTGGTGTAGCCTATGTGTCGTATAACGCGATATTTGATTCCTTGACAGAGAACATAGTTTTGATTAGCCTACATGACGGTATTTTGTTGAATGATGTGAACTTCCATTCACGTCCGGGACATTGTATATACCGCAAAATGTCTCGCAATTCTTAAATCCCCGACGGGAGGAAATGCAGAATGGCTAGGAAAAAATTCGTTTATTTCTTTGGAAATGGCGTCGCCGAAGGCGATGGCTCTATGAAGGATCTGCTCGGTGGCAAAGGCGCTGGGCTTGCCGAGATGACAAAAATTGGATTACCGGTCCCAGCAGGCTTTACAATTACGACTGAGGTCTGCGATCTGTATTTTAAGAATGGCAAAAAATGGCCAGAAGGACTGGAGAAAGAAGTAGATAAGAACCTCAAGTTGCTCGAAAAAACCGTGGGCAAGGAACTTGGTGATCCGCGAGATCCTCTTCTCGTATCGGTGCGTTCTGGCGCCGCTATCTCCATGCCCGGCATGATGGAAACCATTCTAAACCTTGGTTTGACAGATGCGTCAGTTGAGGGACTTGCTGCCAAAACAAATAACAGACGTTTTGCTTTGGATGCCTACAGACGCTTCATAATGATGTACAGTTCAATTGCAATGGGAATCGATCGGGGACTTTTCGATGAGGCCTTTGAAGAACTAAAAAATAAGGTTACCCGTGCCAGATTGAATGTACCTGCTGGCGTAAAGATTTTGGATACAGATGTCAATGCAGACGAGTTAAGCACCTTGATCAATACGTTTAAGGCTATTTACAGAAAAGAAATCAAATCAGATTTTCCACAGGATCCCCGCGAGCAGCTTATTGGTGCCATCAATGCAGTATTCGATTCGTGGATGGCTGAAAAAGCAGTCACGTACCGCAAGGTAGAAAAGATTCAAGGCATTCGTGGCACTGCGGTAAACGTGGTTCAAATGGTGTTTGGGAACATGGGTGAGACTTCAGGTACTGGTGTTTGCTTTACGCGAGACCCCAACTCCGGCGAGAACGTCTTCTATGGCGACTACCTTGTTAATGCACAGGGCGAAGACGTCGTGGCAGGCATTCGCACACCTATCAAGCTTTCTGAATTTGCCAAACGTGACCCGCAGGCCTACAAGCAGCTTTGTGATGTACGTACAAAGCTCGAACGTCATTACAAGGACATGCAAGATCTTGAGTTTACCGTTCAGGAAGGCAAACTCTACATGTTGCAGTGCCGGACCGGCAAGCGAAGCCCAATCGCTGCGTTCAGAATTGCGGTCGACATGGTAAAGGAAAAGCTGATTACTAAAGAACAGGCTATCATGCGCATTAAGACGACGGATATCGAAGGT
>JBDKTP010000034.1:0-2453 GCA_039680115.1 Rectinema sp. | reverse complement strand
CGATTGATTCCTATCTTGAAAAAACCGGTCGGCCAGGGGCTTTCAAGAGTGACGCGGCGGTGGTCGTGTGCAATTGTCTCAATATTACGGACAAAGACATAGAAGATGCCGTCAAGGCAGGCGCAAGAGATTGGGAACAGTTGCAGGAAGCTACAAAAATAGGCACGGTTTGTAGCAGTTGCAAGGAGAAAGCGGAAGAGCTTCTTCATGAGTTCGTCCATATTTACTCCTGAACAATTCAGAAGCCTTGTATATGCGCGCGCCTCGGAATGCTACCGTGACCTGCCATGGCGTCGTGACCCGACCCCCTACACCGTCCTCGTCTCCGAATTCATGCTCCAGCAAACCCAAGTGCCCCGCGTCATCCCCAAATACGCCGCCTGGCTGCGGCTTTTCCCCACCATCCACGCCCTCGCCACCGCCCCTGCTTCGGCCGTCCTCGCCGCCTGGAGCGGCCTCGGCTACAATCGCCGCGCCCTCGCCCTGCATTCCTCGGCGCGCCACATCGATGCTGAATTTGGCGGGCAAATCCCTGCCGATGAGGCCGCCTTGCGCTCCTTGCCCGGTATAGGAGTTTATACCTCTCGGGCTATCCTTGCCTTCGCCTTCAATCGGCCTGTGGTTTTTCTGGAAACCAACGTACGCACGGTTCTGCTCAAGTACTTTTATCCTGACGAAGATCAAGTGTCAGACACGCGGCTTATAGAAACCGCCGAATACGTGCTGGACAGGGATGCTCCGTCAAAATGGTACACGGCCCTTATGGATTACGGTGCGCACATAAAAAAAGAAGAAGAGAACCACAATCGCCGAAGCACTTCGTATCGCAAGCAGAGCCCGTTCAATACTTCTTTTAGGCGGGTTCGAGGAGAGCTTCTTAAACTCCTTGTGGCGGAAAGCCCGCTCGACATTGAAGCCGTCTATGGCAAGCTGCCATTTTCGCACGAGAATATCGAACAGTCCGCGATTGAGTTGGCGTCAGAAGGCTTTATAGTCTACGACGGCGTGCGGCTGTGCCTTTCGGAGGAACCTGAAGGCGCAAGGGTAAAAGATGGAAGCTGAGGACGCAAAGAAGTAGTCCGGCCGCCAATGCCTCAAAGACGCGGCCGCCAATGCCTCAAAGACGCGGCCGCCAACGTCGCAAAAAAGACCTCACCCCGCAAAGATATTTGAGAAAAACTTCACAATCCCATCCCACACACGCCTAAACAGATTCCCTTGTGGCACCGCTTGTGCCGTGACAATCGGAACCGAATAGATATCTTTGCCATTGAGCGAGTAAATGAGCTTACCAGCAGGGGCGCCCTTCGCAATAGGAGCGTCCATGACTTTTGGGGTTTCCACTCTGTAAGCAAGCGCCGCCTTTTGCCCCTTTGGAATTGTCACTGCATTGATCCCGTCCAACGCTAATTCGACACTTTGCTTTTCTCCGAACCACACTTTTGGAACTACCATTTGGCCAGGATCCAGGGATACAGTCTCAAAGTTTTCGAATGCCCAATCTAGAAGATTCTTCGTGTCTTTGGTTCGAAGAGCTCCACCTCCCGCATAGGAAGGTCCTGTGCCACCCAGGGTTACGGTTATGAAACGCGAGTCACCGCGTTTAGCGGTAGCAGCCATGTTGTAGCCTACTTCGATGATATAACCGGTTTTTAGTCCATCCGCTCCGTCGTAGCTGAAGATTATAGGATTTCTATTGTACTGGATTATTGTCCCTTTGGGGACGAAGCCAGGTGCCCGGTGTTCCGGACGAGGAAATTCTATAGACTTGACCGAATGCAGCTCGGTCAAGGCCTCTGGGTGCAGCCTGATATAATCCCTACAGAAAAGCGCAAACTCTCTCGCCGTAACCAGATTCAACTCAGACAGTCCAGATGGCTCCACAAAGTGTAGGTGTGTGTACCCCATTTTCTGCACTGCTTCGTTCATTTTTGCTGCAAAGGCTTCGTTCGATCCTGAGAGGCGCCTTGCCAGTGCATACGCTGCATCGTTTCCTGATACTACTGCAGCTCCCAGCATCAAGTCCTTTATACTCACCTTCATACCGGGATGGAGGTACATGAGCGACGACCCGTATGGAATGTAAGGAGAGCAGTCTTTTGGATCTATATCGACGAGTTCATCCCTGGAAAGCAGACCAGCATCCAATGCTTCGTACACAAGATGCAGTGTCACGAGTTTGGTGAGGCTTGCCGGAGGCAGTTCAAGGTCAGGATTCTTGGCATAGAGTAGGGTACCGGTTGTCGCATCGATAAGGGCTGCAGAGCGTGCATTTATTTTCGGAGGCGCCGAAAGCTCTTGATCGGTCACTGCAGGGGTATCGCCTGTGTTAGCAGCGGAACTCTCAGTACCGGAGTTGCCCCCGTTTAAAGCTAGCCTTGTCGATACCGCATTTTGCTTAGAAGTTTTTCCACTCGTCTGCAAGCCTTGTGCAAAAAGTTGCGTGGCTGTCG
>JBDKTP010000033.1:0-4536 GCA_039680115.1 Rectinema sp. | reverse complement strand
GAACATGTTGTCCATGACGAACAAAGCTCAGAAAATGTTTCAGCAAAAGCATTGCAGGACTTGGGACGCTACATTCTGCAAAATCTCTGCGACCCTTTGCCCACGGAAGTACGCATATCCGGCATAGAGAATTCCTCCAGACCCTGTGTCATTCACAAGCCCTGCCGAGCCTGGAAGGCATACCGCGAGATGCTGCTTTGGTTTTCCTGCCGAAGCATTCTCGATTTTGCGGCAACTGAAGGCATCTCAAAGATTCAAGGCCTTGCCAAAAATGACAAAGTCCGTGACAAAAATTTATCTTATAAAGAGTTATACAACAGCATCGCCGCTGCAGCTTGCCAGGGCTCTCCTGTCACTTTATCCACGCATTGGGAAAACCTTGGTGGTCTCCTTGCGGCAGACATCCGTGTTGCAGACATCCTGAACACAACAAGGGAAAATGCCTACCCGTCCTGGACTGCCCTTCATAAAGACTACTCGAGGCTTTCTGACATCTACGGCACGGATCGCTTTAACTACGCGTGGCTTATCCTTGGGCTTCTTTATCCGGACCTTCAAAATGCGGATCCGGGACTTCTGGATTCGAGCTTTGACACCTCGACCGCCACAAGCTGTGGGCAAAGTGAGCAGAACGCCCTTGCAGCTGCGCTTCAGGACCTCGCGGCACTGACAGAGAAAGTGGAACGCGAGCTTTTCAAGTCCAGGACCAAGGATTGGGACAACCCCTTCCGCAAGACTACCTTCAGGAACGAAAAAGAAATGGTCGCCGTGCTGGGACGCCCCGAAAATTCTGGCAACCTGCAGGCCATCGCCGCCGAACTCTCCGAGCTGCGTGCCCGCATTGCGCAGCTGTGCCCTGCGGCGACCTGACACAGCCGCCCGCTGCTTACTTCTTGTTGACCGCCTGGTTGTTGACCACCTGGTCCAATAAACCCTCATCGACGAGCCAGGGCATCGTAATCGTCCCTAGTTCCGGATGCTTTTCGTTGAACTCAGTACAGACTTCCATGGAGTGAGGATTGCGCGCCCAGGACCGGCGCGCGACGCCGCCCATCACGTCCCAGGGCATGGCCTTGCGTATAATCGCGTCCACCCGCTCTGAGCCGTCCAGAACGAGGCCAAAGCCGCCGTTTATGGCCTTGCCCACTCCCACGCCACCGCCGTTGTGCAGCGTGACATATGACATGCCCCGCGCCGCATTACCGGCAAAGCACTGCGTCGCCATATCGGCCATCATGTTAGACCCATCCTTTACGTTGCTCGTCTCGCGGAACGGACTGTCGGCCCCGGCGGTGTCGTGGTGATCTCGACCCATCATCACAGGGCCAATCTCACCTTTGCGGACCATTTCGTTAAACTTCAGAGCGATTTTGGTTCGCCCTTCCGCGTCCTGGTACAGAATTCGCGCTTGTGTCCCCACCACGAGCTGATTTTTCTCGGCGTCGCGGATCCAGAGCCAGTTATCTCTGTCCTGACCGCGCCGGTTGGGATCGATACAGTCCATGGCGGCTTTGTCCGTCTTGATCAAGTCCTCGTGCTTACCCGAGAGGCAGACCCAGCGGAAAGGCCCATATCCATAGTCGAACAGCTCCGGCCCCAGAATATCTTCTACATAGCTGGGGAACACAAACCCGTCTTTTTCATCCACACCGTTGCGCGCAATCTCGCGCACACCCGCATCAAAGACGGCCTTGAGGAAGGAGTTGCCATAGTCGAAGAAGTAAGTACCGCGCTCTGTGAGTTTGCGTATGACCTCGTAATGGCGCCGCAGCGAAATGTCCACAAGTTTTTTGAATCGCTCAATATCCTCATAAAGAAGCCTTGTGCGCTCCTTGTAGCTTATTCCCACAGGGCAGTAACCGCCCTCGTACGCGGCATGGCAACTCGTCTGGTCGGACAGAAGGTCGATGTGAATTCGGTTGCGCTCGGCATACTCAAGAAGATCGACGATATTTCCATGGTACGCCACCGCGATTGGCTGCTTATTCTTTTGTGCGGTAAGTGCCTGCTCAAACGCCGACTCCATGGAGTCCGTGACGCAGGAAACCCAGCCCTGCTTTAGCCGCGTCTCGATTCGGGAATAATCCACCTCGGCCACCACCGAGGCTGCACCCGCGATAATTGCAGCCTTCCCCTGAGCGCCGGACATGCCTCCCAGACCAGAGGATACAAAAAGGCGCCCGGCAAGGTTCTTATCGTGTGGAATGCCCAATTTGAGGCGGCCTGCATTCATCAGGGTATTAAAGGTTCCGTGCACGATGCCCTGCGGCCCGATATACATCCAGCCGCCTGCCGTCATCTGGCCGTAGTTCGCAACGCCGAGCGCAGCCGCCAGGTTAAAGTCGGCCTGGTTGTCGTACATGCCCACCATGAGCCCGTTCGTGATAATAACGCGGGGCGAGCTCGGATTGCTCGCAAAAAGCCCAACAGGGTGGCCGGACTCCATCACAAGCGTGTAATTCTCGTCCAGAACCTCGAGATACTTGCAGATAAGGCGATACTGCATCCAGTTTTGGCACACCTGGCCGGTCTCGCCATAGGTGACGAGCTCGTAAGGATAGAGCGCGACGTCGAAATCCAGGTTGTTGTCGATCATGACGCGAATCGCCTTGCCTTCGATGCAGTTGCTCTTGTAGGTATCGATCGGCATCCCCTTGATTTTGCCCTGAGGCCTGAATCGATAGCCGTAGATTCTTCCGCGCGTTCGCAATTCGTTTAGGAATTCGGGGGCCAATGTGGCGTGCCACTTGGGCGGAATATAGCGCAGCGCATTCTTGAGGGCCAGACGTTCCTGCGCCAACGTCATTGTGGCAATGCGCTTTGGCGCCCGCCTTATGCCCTCTTCAAAAATGGGGTCCGGGGGGAGCTCGTCCATATCGAGCGTAATCCGGACGGGATTGCCAAGGGCTAATTTTTCACTTTGATTTTGAGTAGTTTGCATCTAGGCGCCTCCGACGATTATAATATTCAAAAATTCTAATATTCAAAATTACGAGCGTATGTTGTAGAAGAACACCCCCCTTCAGTATACACCGGTTCCATATTTTTGCGGGGAGTATTCCATTTTGCGGGTAGTATTACCTTTATAATGTTGACGCTAATATATATTATATTTATTATATATTCGAGGAGAACACAATGATTGAACACTTGACCAAAGACAGTTTTATAGAAAAGGTTTTCGACTTTAATAACGAACAAGAATGGAAATACAAAGGCGACAAGCCGGCCCTTATCGATTTTTATGCCGAGTGGTGCGGTCCCTGCAAAATGTTGACACCAACCTTAGAGGCAATTGCTAAAGATTATGACCAGAGTCTTTACATTTACAAGATTGATACCGATGAAGAGCAAGAGCTTGCCGCAGCGTTTGGCATTCAGAGCGTACCATCGCTTCTCTTTATCCCAATGACCGGTACACCACAGATGGCTACCGGAGCAGTGCCGCGGCCCACGCTCGAATCAGCAATTAAGGATGTCCTTGGTGTGAGCCGCCCTGCCAAGGCATAGTAGATCACCGCATCGCTGATACCCTGTCCTGGGATTTCCCTGAAACTCGCCTCGACTTGTTATTCTGTGTTGCTACGTATCAGGTGAGCAACAACAGAACAGCGGTGGGTGAGCTACAGCAACTCTGCTTTTCTCTTGCATGGTTTGTAAAACGAGCTTATTCTGCTATTTGTACCATGTAAGGAGTTGCTAAAATGGATAATGAAGTAACCTGGTGGAAGTTCGACGAAGTCGAAAACTTTATGAAGGCTGGCTTTGAAGCAGTTGGCGTACCGGCAAAAGAAGCGGCGGTGTGCGCCGATGTGCTGATTTCTGCGGACAAGCGCGGCGTGGATTCGCATGGCGTGGGACGCTATAAACCTATCTACTTGGATCGCATTTGGGACGGAATTCTCAACCCCAAAACGAATTTCGAAGTGGTGCGTGATACCCCGACCACTGCAGTGGTGGACGGCCACAACGGCATGGGGCTTTATATTGCCAAGCGCTCCATGGAAATGGCGGTGGAAAAAGCCGAGAAAACGGGTCTTGGCATGGTCGTATGCCGCAATTCTACACATTTTGGAGCGGCTTTCTACTACGCGCGCATGGCGGTCGAACGTGGCATGATCGGTATGGTGACCACCAATGCCCGTCCGTCCATTGCGCCGACCTGGGGCGTAGAACCGATGCTCGGCACTAACCCGATGACCTGGGGCATGCCTTCCGACGAGGACTTCCCCTTCATGCTGGACTGTGCAACCTCGGTGACCCAGCGCGGGAAAATTGAGCTGTACGACAGGCTAGGCAAAGAGCTACCGGATGGTTGGGTTATCGGGCAGGATGGACACTACAGGCACGACACACACCAGGTACTCATCGACCTGACAAAAGACAAGGCCGCGCTCACTCCACTTGGAGGCTTGGGCGAGGATCTTGGCGGTTACAAGGGCTATGGCTATTCGACGGTGGTGGAGATTCTGTCTTCGGCGCTGTCGCAGACCAACTACATGAAGGCGCTGCTTGGCATGGACGCGAACGGAAAGC
>JBDKTP010000032.1:0-13281 GCA_039680115.1 Rectinema sp. | reverse complement strand
TTTTGTCGGCATTGATGGCGGCCCGCAAGCCGGGACAGACTATGCGGCCAAGCGTTGAAACAATTCTCCATGCGCTTTTCCCTTACTCGTATGTCGTCCATCTGCATCCAGCGCTCGTAAACGGCGTCCTTTGTTCCGTAAAAGCCGAAGAAACTATTAGCGAACTCTTTGGAGATCAGGTGCTCTATGTCCCCTACACCACGCCTGGCTATGTCCTTTCAATGACGCTTTCAGACAGTTTTGAAACCTGTACCGCACAAGTGAAGCCCTTCCCTTCGATCGTTTTTCTTCAGAACCATGGGATATTTGTTGCTGCAGATTCCGTGCAAGAAATAGACAGAATCTACTCTATGGTGTTTGACCGTATCAGAAGCAGAATTGCCAGAACTCCTGACTTTTCTGCCCCCGAAAGCCCTGTGCTCGAAAAACCCGTAAACACTTTATTCGACGAAGCAGCGGAATTAAAAGAAAAACTTGCAAGAGTAGCCTGCCATTATGTCGAAAGCCCATGTATCGAATTTGAAACCAACAAAGAGATACTCAGGCACGCAGCTTCGGCAAATGATTTTGTCACGCTGAATGGCGCATTTAGCCCTGACCACATTGTGTACGCAGGAGCAAGGCCGCTCTATATCCCCCATGCAATCCTGGAAGGGGGAAAGGAAGAGGGAAAGATCGATACTGTCCAAGCTGCGTTGGCAAAGCAAATAGATTCCTTCATAGTACAGGAAGGGACGTATCCACACATTATTGTCGTGCAGGACGTCGGTGCCTTTGGCCTTGCCAAAAACACTAAAGCTGCACAGCTCGCCTTGATGCTCTTTAACGACGCTATCAAGGTTTCCGTTTATAGCATGAGTTTTGGCGGACCACACTTTATGGCGGCTGCAGATGTGGACTTTATAAAGAAATGGGAAGTCGAGCAGTACCGGTCGACAATGTCGGCATAGCTGCGGACGATGTCGCAACATAGGTTATTGAGACTGGATTGTTAAGAGTCTTGGACGAAAGCCTAGGACGGAAAAGAATTTGCGAAAGGATGGAGCTATGGATAAGAACAGCACGTTAAAAAACACCTCAGAAATTGAACATTGTTTTTCGCTGGCGCGTGCACGGTATGCCGCGCTTGACGTGGATGTTGATAATGAGTTAAAGGAACTCGAATCCGTACCGCTTTCCATTCACTGCTGGCAGGGCGATGACGTCATAGGTTTCGATGGTGCACAAACATTGTCTGGCGGAATCCTGGCCACCGGTTCTTATCCAGGCAGGGCTCGAAATGGAGACGAGCTGCGCCAAGATGCAGAGTTAGCATTTTCGCTCATCCCAGGCAAAAAACGCTTCAATCTGCATGCGATGTATGCCGAAACTGGCAACACTAAGGTAGATCGGGACGAAATCCAGCCGGAACATTTCGCGCGCTGGCTGGCTTGGGCAAAAGAAAAACATCTGGGCATTGACTTCAACCCTTCGTTTTTTTCCCATCCATTGGCAGAATCGGGTTTTACACTCGCCAGCCCAAATGATGACATAAGAAAGTTCTGGGTGAGGCACGGGATCGCCTGCAGAAAGATATCACAGTACTTCGCTGACGAATTAAAAGATACCGTGGTCAATAACTTTTGGGCCCCCGACGGCTTTAAGGACATGCCTGCAGACAGGCTTGGGCCGCGGCTCAGGCTTCAAGAATCGTTGGACACCATGTTTCGGGAACCTATGCCGAACGACCGTGTGATCGACACTGTAGAAAGCAAACTCTTCGGTATCGGTTCCGAAGCCTACGTTGTAGGTTCACACGAGTTCTATATGGGATATGCCTCTAAGCGGAATATGGGACTTTGCCTCGACATGGGTCACTTCCATCCGACCGAGACGATAGCCGACAAGATCTCCAGCCTTTTACTTTTCGTTCCTCAGATTGCAATCCACTTAAGTCGTGGCGTACGTTGGGATTCCGACCATATCGTTACATGGACGGACGATTTGCAGAATGTTGCAAACGAGGTTGTCAGAATCAAAGCCTGGGACCGCATTCACTTGCTCCTGGACTATTTCGATGCAAGCATCAACAGAATTGCTGCATGGGTCATTGGCGCAAGAAACGTACAGAAAGCACTCCTCTTTGCTCTAGTCCAGCCGATCGCGCAGCTTCGTGACTACGAAGCTAAAGGCGATTACACAAGGCGTCTGGCCTTGACCGAGGAAGCCAAAAACCTGCCCTTTGCCTCCGTGTGGGATTACTATTGCCTTACCCAGTCTGTGCCAGTAGGAAATGAGTGGATTGAGAGTGTTTCGCAGTATGAGGACAAGGTCTTGAGCAAACGGAATTAACATTAACGACGTGCGGCGCTGCCAGGTCGCTACCCCTGCCAAACTTTTCAACCTTGCGCACCTCCAAAAAGTGAAGTACCATGTCTATAAAGTTTGACAAGGAGGCATTATGAAACGATTCTTGCTCGTACTGTGCATCGCCGCGCTGTCATTGTCGGTGTTTGCCCAGACAGAGCCGGCAAACAAGAACGTCGCTCTGACGTTCATCGAAACATCTGACATTCATGGCGCAATTTACCCATATGATTTTGTCAACGCAAAACCAACAGCCACATCGCTTGCCCAGGTGGCGAGCCTTGTTGCCGCAACGCGCGAAGTCAATCCCAACACGATTCTGTTGGAGAATGGCGATTCGCTTCAGGGAACGCCCGTTGTCTATTACTACAACTTCGAAAAGACCGATGGGCCACACATTTGGTCGCAAGCCGTAAACTACCTTGGCTTTGATGCTGTTGGCGTAGGGAACCACGACATCGAGGCGGGCCACACCGTTTACGACAAGGTCTTTGAAGAAATCCAGGCGCCTATTGTATGTGCTAATGCGGTCAAGCCCGATGGTACTCCGTATTTCACTCCTTACACCGTAGTTGAAAAAGATGGCGTCAAGATTGCCATTCTCGGCATGATCACCCCCAAGATCCCTGATTGGCTGCCTCCACAATTCTGGACTGGTATGCAATTTGAGGACATGGTCGAAAGCGCCAAGAAGTGGGTTCCAATCATTCAGGAAAAGGAAAAACCTGATGTCCTTATTGGCTTGTTCCATGCCGGCGTAGACTATACCTACGGCAATGTGACGAGAGACACCAAGTTTAATGAAAATGCCGCACAGCTAGTCGCTGAGGAAGTACCTGGTTTTGACCTTATTTTCGCAGGACACGATCATCAGGGATGGGATGGTTTAGGCTGGGATCCAGTCAGCAAACAGAAAGTGCAGGTATTGGACCCGAACGGCAAAGTAGTCCCCATTTTTGGCGCACTCAACGCCGCACGAAAGATTCCTGTGGTGAACATGATCCTCAAATGGAACGACGCCTCTAAGTCTTGGGACAAACAAGTGGCGGGGTCGCTTGTGGACATCACCAAGTATGCTCCCGATGCCGAGTTCGTCGCCCGATTCCAAGATGGCTCTGATGCGATTAAGCAGTGGGTCGATCGGCCAATCGGAAAGATGGACAGCGTCATCACTACACGCGATTCCATGTTTGGAGACTCTGCGTTTGTCGACCTCATTCACAGAATTCAGCTAGACTTAAGTCAGGACCCTGCAATGGGACTAAAGCCAGCGGATATCTCTTTTGTTGCGCCGCTCTCATCAGATGCGCAAATCCCGACCAGTGCGGACGGCACGCTGTATGTGAGGGATATGTTCAACCTCTATGTTTACGAGAACTTCCTGTACACAATGGAACTTACAGGGCAACAGGTAAAGGACTTTTTGGAGTATTCTTACCAGTACTGGTTTGACACGATGCCCAACGAAGGCAATCATCTCATTAACTTCCAAAGAGACAAGAACGGCAACCTGGTCTTTGACAACAGAACCAATATGCCAATGACCGCAACCCGTTCTTACAACTATGATTCAGCTGCTGGAATCAACTATGTCGTCGACGTCACAAAGCCGGCTGGGCAACGCGTGGACATCATCTGCATGTCGGATGGCAGAGCATTCAATCCTAAGGCCAAATACACGGTAGCCATAAACTCCTACAGAGGTTCCGGCGGCGGTGGGCACTTGACCTTGGGCGCTCACATCGATCCGAACGTCGTTCGCACCATGAGTCTTGTCAATGGAGCAACAACGAAGGACTTGCGCTATTTCTTGCTTAAGTGGTTTGAATCACAGACCGACGTTGTCACCGTTTCCCCACTCGGCAACTGGGAAGTTGTGCCTGCGGATCTTGCTGCTCTCGGCAAGGCAACGGATTATCCCTTGCTCTATCCGAGTAAATAGGCCAGCTGCCGGCCAAGGATTAAGCAAGAGAACTTTAGAATCGAAAATGCAAAGAAAATAGCAAATTACTTTTAGAAATGGCGCTGGCACTTATGCCAGCGCCATTTTTTATGTCCGGTTCTTACATTGGTGTTGTGTCATGTTTCGCCAAAATTCTTGATGCTTGGAGTTTGAAGCAGTATATTTGATTAACGCAAGGCGTCGTTACAGAGCCTTGCAAACGGGCATCGAGCAAAAAGCTGGTGCACAAAATGGCTTGGGGTAAAACCAAGCCGACAGGCGGGGTTCTCCGCCTACAAGTTACGTAAGTTCCCGAATTAAGGAGGGAGACTATGAAACCGAATAAGCCGTATGTAGACATCAGTTCGTTCTTCGACGACGTCTTCGAAGCTGCCAAAGACTTTGGCGAAAAATTTAAGGATTTTAGCCCAAACTTCGCTAGCCACAAGATGGCGGAAGACAGCAACGGCGGCCCCGAAGGCTGTGGTTGCGGCTCCGCCAAGGGTGATACATGGTTTGAAGCTCATGCTGAAGACAACACCGACTACTACCCTAATTTTTCTTATCCACCGATGAATATCTATCTGACGCCGGCACGCGATATCGTTTTCGAATTCGCACTTGCGGGGTTCGACGAAAAAAACATCAATCTCACCTTCCAGGGCGACTACATGGTGTTCTCTGCCCGTATCGATGCTGAAGAACCTGTCGAGGGACAGCGCTACATCAAGCGTCGACTCAAGATGAAGGACATTGACAAGCAAAAATACTATGTCCCTGCCGACAAGTTCGACCAAACCAAGGTAAAGGCCGTCTTCAAGAACGGCATTCTGCGTGTTGTCATTCCACCCAAAGAGCAGACAGACAACAACGAAGGGATCAAAATCGAAATTCTCCGCGAAGGCGAATAAATAGACGGATCCATCAGACGTTGATGTTGAGTTCTTTGATTTTGCGCAGCAGAGTTTTTCGAGTAACAGCCATTTGACGAGCTGCCTTAGACTTATTGCCGTGTGTTAGTTCAAGCGTCTTCAGGATAATTTGACGCTCATAATAGGCGGTGGCAGCAGCAGCGAGCTCCTTTAAGGAATGGTAATCTTCTGGCTTAAAAACACCATTCTCAGAAGTTGCTTTAGAAGTTGTCGAAGGTCCAGTGGACGATATGAATGGAGCCGCTGCTGCGCTCTCAGTGAGGATTGCGCTGCTTCGTTGTTTGGAGCATTCAAGTCTTGAGCTTTCAAGCTCTTCATCCCCGAGGATAGTACCTGCACACATTAAGACCCTCTGATGCACCACATTTTGAAGTTCTCGAATGTTCCCAGGCCAATTGTAAGCCAGCCACTGAACCACTAGAGAAGGGCTAATACTCTCAATGTTCTTCTTATACTTGCTGGCGTAACCCCTCATGAAGTAGTCGGCAAGCAGCGGTATGTCGATGCGCCGTTCCCTAAGCGGCGGAAGATGAATTTCGACGGTAGAAATCCTGTAGAAAAGATCATTTCTGAAATTTTTCGAAGCCATCAATGCCCGCAGATCCTGATTCGTTGCAGCGATAACATGGATATCGACGGTTATTCGACGCGTGCCACCGACGCGTTCAAAGGCGTTTTCTTCCAGCACGCGTAAAAGCTTAGCCTGCACGCTGGGCGACATATCGCCAATCTCATCCAAAAAGAGGGTACCTTTGTCTGCCAGCTCGAATTTGCCCAGCTTCCGCTCAATAGCCCCTGTGAAAGCACCCTTCTCGTGGCCGAAGAGTTCACTCAAGAGAAGATCTTCGGACAGTGCTGCACAGTTAATGCTGACAAATGGGCCATCGCGCCTGTCTCCGGTAAAGTGAATATAACGCGCCAAGACTTCCTTTCCCGTTCCCGACTCGCCGCAGAGAAGAATCGTTGCACTGCTATTCTTCACATTGTCGAGCCGGGCCAGTATCCGTTGCATTTCGGGGTCTTGGGTAATAATCTCATGGTCATAGACAGTATTGAGTAATTCCTTTTTTAAGTAATAATTATCCTTTCGAAGCCTGCGTAGCTCGAGATTTCTTTTTACAATTTCCAGCAACGTTTCATTGTCGACCGGCTTGAGTACATAGTCGGCCGCGCCGCGTTTCATGGCATCGATGGCCGACTCTATGCTCCCGTAGCCAGTGATCATTATGACAGGCATATCTGGCTCTTCGTTTCGCAGCCACGACAACATTTCGATCCCGGATTCGCGCCCTTTCAGCCGAACATCGACAATAGCAACATCGATGTGAGATCTGTTCGTGATCGTCATCGCTGTCGAAATATTCTCTGCAGTTTCTACTTGGAACGATTCGCTTTCAAAGAACCGCCTAAGCCCATGCAATATCCCTGTTTCGTCGTCCACAATAAGAATTCGAGCTTTACTGACCGTCGACATGCACCTATTGTACCTTGACTATTCATAACACGCAAACAAAACGATCTCGCGACTCACAGATTCTGAAACACGGAAACCAACCAAGGCAAGCTGAAGAACCAGGATGGAAGATGCGCTTAAGAATCCGAGTCTTTTGCGGCAGGAAGAAGAATACGGACTTCAGTACCTTGCCCTTCGTGACTTTTTACGTTTACAGTTCCTTGAATCTTTGAAACCAACCCATAAACCACCGACAGACCCAGACCACTATTGCCCTGTTCTGCTTTTGTTGAAAAGAAAGGATCGAAAACTCTCGGCAAAAGCTCCGTAGGTATGCCTTTGCCTGTATCGCTTACTACAAGTTCGACTCGCCCCTCGGAGACTTTTTTTGTCTCTATGGTAATCTTGCCGGCGTTATCTATCGCTTCAAGGCTGTTCATGATCAGATTAAGAATGATCTGTTTACATTCGTCTTCTCCCATCAAAGCTTGGGGAAGGTTCGGCTCCAAGTCGACACTAATCTCTACACCGCTCTTCTTGCTGATCGAATAGCCAAGCAACTGCAACAGATCTGTAATTACTTCATTTAGGTCAGTGACCGAACTTTGCACCTTGCTTGCTGAAGAAAACTCAAGCAGATTCCTTACAATCCGTGCAATCCGCTTGGTTTCCTTTTCAATGATCAGGAGGTCACCGATGCTGGCCTGGTCTCTTTCCGTTCTGATGAGGTTTTGGACATTCGCCAAAATGGATCCAAGCGGATTATTGATCTCATGCGCCACACCTGCGGACAAGATACTGATACTTGCGAGCTTTTCCGCTTGTCGCATCTTGTCTTCATAGGCAATTCTTCTTGTTACGTCCTCGACAATCATTATGCAATGCATGAGGTTTTGCGTCACACTTACGGTAGAATTCAATCCAGACGGTGACACTAGAGAGTCTTGAAGTAAGGGATAGAGTTTTATCTCAAAAGTCTCGCCAGCTGGAGTGCGCCTCGTCTGCGATACCGAAGGCAAAGCCCCAGAAATCACCGCTCGAATACTCTCGTGTATTGGGGCATCAAAAAGATTTATTGATAATTCGTCTATGTTTTTGCCAACAACTGCCTCCACCCCAACACCAAGATAATCCAGAAATGCTTTATTGGCCTTTTCCACCTTGAAGACCGAGTCAATGACGAGGATGCGTTCCTGAATCGAATCAAAGATCTTGTCATCATAGTCTTTGATACGCACTATCTCCCTTAGGTGTTCTGAAAGTGAGGCTTTGTCTACATCAAGTTGCGCCGACATTTCGTTGAACCCCTGGAACAGCTCGCCTATCTCCCCCTTCCGAGGTCCATCAACCAGAATGGCCTTCTTTCCAGATTTCAACTGAGACATCGCTTTGGAGAGCTTGCTGATTGGATCAGTTACCGCCTTGCTCAGCAAGGCGCTGACGAGGGCTGTAAACAATGCAATTACGAGCGAAGCTGCCAGAATTGACCTATTGATAAAGGCGATTTGGTTTCGTGCATCGATCAGAGAAAAATAACTACAAACGTAGAGGGTAGCCTCACTTTCCACCCTATCTATCCCTGCAATCCGCGCTGGGCCAGACTGTTGTACCACCATAATATAAGGGATGCCTTCTTCCTGGATATTCTTAAGTACATAATAAGAAGTAGTGAGGGACGTCTTCCCTAGCCATTTTCGAAATTCCGTCCCACCGATCGTCCCTGTTGCAAAATAGTCATCGACCGATATTATGACTTTGCTGTTGAGGTTGCTAGTCAGTTGCGCGCATAAAGCTTCATCCACTTTCTTTAGTATAAACAAATCCAGGAACTTACCTTCAGAACTGCGGACTCTGACGTTACCACATAGGTACAAGTTTCTCTTGGAAGCCAGGACTTCCACATAAGGGTGCTCTTTTGTAATTGTAAGATCCGAAGTTGGAGATAAAGGTGGTAGCTGATCTCGTTCCGGCACATCCGTCAGGCTCATTACGCTCGTCGCCTGCGACCAACCCGACTTAACGACCACGAATTCAGCTCCACTCTGTGCCGTTATCCGTCGTATGTAGGAAAGAAGCTGATCACTCAAGCTGGCACCTCTCTGAGCCCCGATTATGCCAGCAAGTTCTTTACTCTTACTGATATCGACAATCAAACCCCAAAGCGATCGTTTCCAAGAGTTGAAATCGTCGTATACGATGGATGCTTCCGCCTTAGCCTCTTTGTAGCTCTCCTGATCCTGGCTTCTCCCTACGCTGCCGGAAATAAGCACCGTAAGCAACACAGCTTGCAGTATGATTACACCAAGAAAAGAAAAATACGTCCGATGAAAGACTTTCATTTATACTTCACAAAGCCTCTGATTCGTGCCTGGCTTCAGAACTCTGTTTATTGCATTATTGCATCGAACCTTGCTATCGGTCATTATTATTGACCATTTCTGCGCCGACAATAAGACTCACGATTTCCTCGGATGTTGTTTTTTTGGTCAAGCGTTCGCCTACTTTGACACCGCGCCTCATGACGATAATCCTATCGGCAACTTGGAAAACGTCGTACATCTGGTGACTAATAATGATAATGGCAATGCCCTGCTTCCTAAGGGAGCTGACCAGATCAAGTACCTTCTTCTGTTCAGAAATGCCAAGCGCTGCGGTCGGCTCGTCCATGATCAGCACTTTGGCGTTCCAGTAAATTGACCTGGATATGGCCACCGCTTGTCGTTGCCCGCCAGAAAGGTTGCGAATATTTGCTTTTAACGAAGGAATTCGAATATCCAGTTCCTCGAGGATCTTCTCGGACTCCTTAGTCATATAGTCGTTATTGAGTACCTTGAACCAACCTAGGACCTTGCGCGTCGTCTCTCTACCAAGAAAAATGTTGGAAGGAACATCCATGTTCTCCGCCAAGGCAAGATCTTGATAAATAGTCTCTATTCCCTTAGCAATTGCATCTCTAGGCGAAGCAATCTCGACCTTGTTGCCAGCCAAATAGATTTCACCTTCGTCCGGCGTATAGACGCCTGATATCATCTTGATAAGCGTCGATTTACCAGCACCATTATCGCCAAGGAGGGCAACAACCTCGCCTGGTTCTATGCCGAGGCTCACATGGTCCACAGCAACAAGACCACCGAACCGCTTGGTTAAGTTTCTTGTCTCCAAAATATACGACATCCAATGCCTCCTCGGTATACTCAACGTTTCAAGCTGGGGAAAGACTGATCGATAATAACAGCCATTATCAAAATCACCCCAACCAAAACGTATGTGGTAAAAGTCTGCAGGCCAATTATGCGAAGTCCCGTCTCCAATATCGCAATAATGAGAGCCCCAAGAATTGTTCTGCCCACTGAGCCAGATCCGCCAGCCATACTCGCCCCGCCGATTACGACTGCAGCTATTGCCTCCAGCACCATGTTTGCGCCAGCATCCGGCTTGCCGGTAATATACTTCATTACATACGTAATTCCTGCGAGCGAAGCAAAGAAAGACGAAATAATATACGTCTTGACAAGTTCATGTCTTACGTTTATGCCGGATCGAATTGCAGCATCCATGTTGCCACCGATGGCGTAGAGGTGCCGCCCAAATCTAGTTCGCTTAAGGACAAAAGCAAAGATCCCAATAAAAATAAAGGAAAAGACCGCCATGTTGGGTATTATTTCCCATACATGCTGACCCCGTTGTACCTGTGGGCGGGAAAAGAAACTCCAAACCCCTGACGGCGGAATATAAAGAAGCGAGCCATTCCCTATGTCACCAGCCAAGGATGGCATATTTTTTGTGGGGATACCCTGTGTCAGAAGCTCCGAAACGCCATGGCTAACGCCCAGCATAGCAAAAGTCGCAATGAACGCCGGGACTCTAAGATAGGCGACAAGCCAACCATTGATTAATCCAGGCAACAGCCCTACGAGGATGGTGAGTACAGCCCCAAGAAGTATGCTCAGAAGAGGCGATAAGCCAACATTAGATAGCGCGACGATCGATTTAGAGGCGACCACCGTCGCGAATCCCATAACGAAACCAACTGAAAGATCAATGCCACCAGTAATAATGACAAACAACTCGGCTATTGCAAGCAAGAAAACTTCTGTGCCGTTAAAGAGAATGAGTTGCACGGTTTCCATGCTGAAAAAAGCGCCACTTGCAAGTGAAAAGACTATAATCTCGAGAAATATGAAAAGAACAACCCAACTGCTGCCCAAAAGATAGCCTATGCCGCCATTTGAGAATGCTTTTGTAATAGGCCTACTGCCACTATCACCTTTCATTATTCCTCCAGATTCAAGTCAAATACTTAGAAAAGATCTGGGAAAGCTCTGTCTATTACAACCGCAATAACGAGCAGAATCCCAACTCCGATATATCGGTAGAAGGCTGAGACACCCATTATTTGCAGTCCATTTTCCAGTACAGCCAGAACGAGAACCCCGACTGCCGTACCCAATATCCTGCCTTTACCGCCAGTCAAGCTGGCCCCGCCAATAACGACAGCCGCTACCGCCATGAGTTCGTAGTTGGCGCCTGAAGGTGTGTAATTTCCAATCCCCGTCTGAAATAAATTGAAAAGACCGGCTATGCCTGCCAAGAACGAGGAAATTGTATATATGACGACCAAGTGCCTATTAACATTGATACCTGACCGAACAGCCGCATCCATGCTGCCTCCAATCGCATATGTATGCCTGCCAAAAGCAGTGCGGCGCATGACAAAACTGACTACCAGAAGTACCACGAGAGTAAGGAAAAGCGAGTTTGGGAAAAGTCGAATCAACTGTCTAATATTCGTGTCTACAATATATGATGGCTTTTGAAAAAAGCTCACCGATTTACCTGGGTCGATATAAAAAACGAATCCGTTTCCAATTTTATTAATTATCTCAGGTGCACCCATAACGGGCATAAACCCATCCGAAAGAAAAAGCGTCACCCCATTACAAATTCCCCACATGCCCATAGTGGCGATAAATGAGGGTACCTTAAATCGCGTTATTACGATTCCGTTGACGAAACCTGGTAGTAAAGAAGCTACCACTGCAGCGCAGCACCCCAACAAGACAACAGAGACCGTCGGCAGACCGGCAACGGACAAGACTTGCATTACTTTGGCTCCCAGTACGGATGCAAGACCATAGACATAGCCGATAGAAAGATCGATGCCTCCCGTTATAACCACCAGGGTCTCCGCTACAGCCAATAGAAAAGAACCTGTCGATAGATGCAATATGTTCTGAAAGTTGACAATATCGAAAAAACCCCTACTTGTGAGGCTAAAGACTATTGTCATTAGAATGAGAAAGCATAAGGCCCAGTTTCGTGCGATGGACTTTCCGAATCCTGTTTCGAAAAAACCGTGTTGGACCGCACTCTTTGATTCCGACAAGTCATCCTCCTCACCAAGCCCGCCTTTTTTTGCCGACGGCATAAAAAAGGCGGGCAACACCCTTGGAATAATTCTTACCTCTTCGTATCAACGACCTGGATCCCTGGCATTATTGATAAATGTACTGTGCCATCGCCGGATCGTTTACATTGTCTTTCGTAAAGAATTCGAAACCAGGAATGACCTTCTTAGGAACTTGAACCTTTTGAGTGAGGTACTTATACATCCACTCGACCGCGAGCGATCCCATTTCTGCCGGTTTCTGTGCCAGGACCAGATCTACTACACCTTTTCTGAGGTTGTCGATATTGCTGACAGTCGCATCCCAAGAAGCGATTTTGACGGCGCCTACCAAACCGGCATTGACGACAGCCTGATTAGCTCCCTGTGCACTAAAAACGTTCACACCGAAAATACCGACAATGTCTTTGTCCTTCTGCAAAGCAGCCAGAGTCTGTTCCTGAGCTTTCTGCTGAACATCGAGACACCACTCAACACCAACCAATTTCATATTCGGGAACTGGGCAATACCCTTCTTGAAGCCTGCTACGCGGGCTGCAACGGAAGAAGCATCCGGATTGGTAGCTTGGCAATAGACTTTGCCCTTTTCGCCAACCAGTTTTGCCAGGTGCTCGGCGACCTGTTTGCCACCAAGTTCATTATCCGAACCGATATAGGAAAGAGGGAAATTGTAGTCAGTATTGGGTTTGGAATAATCACCATCACCGAGGAAGGTATCTACTGTTATGATCTCGATGCCTTTGTCATAAACGGCCTTTAGTGGTGCTTTAAGGGCATCGACCGACGTTGGGGCAATGAGGAGGCCTTGAAACCCGCCGCGTTGGACGGCAGCCTGAAGGATTGGCACCTGATACTCGGGACCCCAGGCCTTTGGATACTCTGCAACGATCAGATTAATACCGAGTTCCTTACATTTCGCCCTGATCCCTTTTTCCATTGTGGTGTAGAAAGGATCCTGTACGCCGGGCATGAAAAGGAAGGTCAACTGTTGTTTCTGTGCCACGGCTGGCATTACGGTAAGCGCTGCAAGCAGAACGGCAATGACAATGGCATACCTTTTCTTCATGGTAGCCTCCTTAAGAGAGATTCCGGGCAACAGAATTCAAACACCGAGATCCAAGAGCTGACTACATGTACCTGTACCCGGCGGTTGTTTTCAACCAAGCTACTTTATGCAAAATACGTGCCAAATCAAAACCTC
>JBDKTP010000031.1:0-7645 GCA_039680115.1 Rectinema sp. | reverse complement strand
AGCTGCTAGGGTTTGCGTTTTTTAACCCACACTCCAAGATTCGGGCACGGATTTTTTCGCGCAGCGCCTTCCGCGCGGATTTGGACTTTTTTGTGAACGCGTTTAGGGTAGCGCGCACCTGGCGCGAGGGTTTTTTCGACCTGGGCACGCAGAGCGTGCGCATGGTGTATGGGGAGGCGGACGCGGTGCCGGGGCTGGTGGTGGACAGGTACGTGGGCAAGGATGAAGCGACGGGTGCGCGCGGCACATGGCTTTCGGTGCAGTTCCTCTCCTTGGGGGTGGAGCTGCGCAAGCAGGTAATTCTTAAAGCTCTGCGCGAGGTGTTTGAGCCAGACGGCGTTGTGGAGCGCTCCGATGCGCCGGTTCGGGCCTTGGAGGGCATGGAATTGTCCGAAGGTATTCTGGCAGGTACAGTTCCGGATTCGATCCTTATCCAAGAAAATGGTGCTATCTTTGCGGTAAAACTCCTCACCGGGCAAAAAACGGGATGGTTTCTGGATCAGCGGGCTAACCGTAGGGCTGCGGCACACCTCGCAAGAGACCGGCAAGTCTTGGATGTTTTTTGTAACCAAGGTGGCTTTGGCATCGCCTGTGCTTTGCAAGGGGCAAAATCTGTTCTAGCCGTCGATTCTTCAGCCGAGGCACTAGCCGCAGTGCAACGTAACGCCTTATTGAACTCAGTTTCCGATTATGTATCGACGATGGAAGCGAATGCGTTTGACTTTCTGCGTGAACTTGAGAAGCAGGACGAAAAGTTCGACATGATTATTCTTGACCCGCCGGCCTTTGCAAAGTCGCGCGCTACCATAAAATCTGCGTGGCGCGGTTACAAGGAAGTCAACGTCCGAGCATTGCGGCTTTTGCAATCCGGTGGAGTTTTAGTTACCTGTTCCTGTTCGTTTTGGTTTGGGGATTCGCTTTTCGATTCGATGTTGGAAGAAGCAGCAACCGATTGCCGCAAGCGTTTCAGGTTGGTCGACGCGCGAACGCAGGATCTGGATCACCCCATTGTTTCCGGTTATGACGAATCACGTTACCTAAAATGTCGGATCATTGAGCTCTTGTGAGTTATGGATTTCTTTTAGATTGAGTTCTTCGGTGCCTTGGTCTGGCCTGGCTTTTGAACCCAAACTCAGCAAATCTTGCCAACAAATCTTATAAGTTAGAGCACAAGAGTCCTGTTTATGTTCTCCAGATAAACACCAAAAAGCCTGGATAATTGTGCCTGATCTTTGTAATCGGTCCCTGCCTTTTGGTTGAAGAACTTTATAAAGGCATTCATTTCTTCTGGCTTGCCAGAGTAAAGCGCCGACGAAAAAGCAGCCCGGTAAAAGCCTTTCTCCGCGAGCTGCATCGTAGACAATTTTCCGAACTCTTTTTTGGCTTTGCCATCGACTACTGCCAATTCGCCGTCAAAACCGATCGTAAAGACAAAATCTTCTCTTGAAATCATGATTTACCTTTCATCAAAAGAAAAATCTGCCCCTTTTCCGTACCACCAACACAGACTCCTGCTCAAACCGGGGATGGCAAAGCAGAATGAGGTCCACACCGGTACAATAAAACGAGGCAGATTCTTGGGGCCAAGCTTTCTATTCAGTTATTCTGACAGAATGGCTTCAGTCTGCAGGAGAAAAAGACTCTTTCCCGGCGCCGCACATCGGACAGACCCAATCATCGGGCAGATTTTCGAACGCGGTACCAGCGGGGATGTTCCCGTCCGGGTCTCCTTCTGCTGGATCGTAAATATAGCCACAGACTTCACATACGTATTTCTTCATCTTCGACTCCTTTTTGTCTGCCTGTTCGGAAGCTCAAGCCTCCAAAATCAGGATTTCCACAGTCCATGCAGGGAGCAATACTCGCGCGCCGAAACGTTCTCGGCCTTGACAGGGAAAAAGGCCTTGGGTTCGTCGCCCGGCTTTAGATAAGCGCGATAGACTCGATCGTCAGCAATAAGCTCAATCCATTCGATATAATGCTTTTGCTCCATTGGATGGGCAACTGCACCCACCAAGACCCAGAAGCCATCCGGTGTACTCTCTATGACTGGCACATGTTTTTCTTTGGCGGCATCCACCGAGTTCTCTACCATCAATGTCATTGGTTGTCCGCAGCAGACAAGAGTACCACCGCTTGGATGAACAACCTCGACAATGTTCCCGCAAACATTACATTTGTAAATCTGTCTAAGTTCTGTCATAGGAAAAACCTCCTCTTTGTTACTGTTCTCAGTTCTTACAGAACTGATTTTGGAAGGCCCTGTCGTTACCAGTTCTCACCTAAGACTTCAAAATAAGCCTGAGGATGAGCACATGCAGGGCATACAAGTGGAGCGGCTTCGCCCTCGTACAAATAACCACAATTCAGGCATCTCCAAACAACCGGCTTATCCTTCTTGAATACCTTGCCCGCGTCCAGGTTGGCTGCAAAAGCCTCGTAGCGTTTGGCATGCTGCTTTTCCGCAACCGCAATCGCTTCAAACACTGCTGCAATCGCATCAAAGCCCTCTTCACGAGCTACCTTGGCAAAGCCAGGGTACATCTCTTTCCATTCATAGTTTTCTCCGCCCGCTGCCTCGTCAAGGTTCTGCCTGGTTGTGCCAATTACACCAGCAGGAAATGTGCCAGTGATGGTTGCCGTACCGCCTTCCATAAACTTGAAAAGCCGTTTGGCGTGTTCTTTTTCCTGATTTGCAGTTTCCTCAAACACCATCGACATTTGAATAAAGCCTTCGTCCTTGGCTTTTGAAGCAAAATACGTATAGCGGTTTCGAGCCTGAGACTCGCCTGCAAAGGCAGCCATCAGATTGGTCTCGGTTTTGGACCCCTTAAGACTCTTCATTCTAAGAACCTCCTCTTTGGTACATGGACAGCGCACAAGCGCTTATGTATAGCACTAAGTATCACCTATCGTATTATAGAACGTCAATAAGAATTTTGGAATATACCGAGATTATACCACAGAACTGCAAAAAGTACGCATAAATTGAAGTCACCGGCCCGATTCAGCGCGTTTTTGGAATGGAGAATGAAATGAGTACCAAAAATAATACAAACGGCGCCGTTCTAAGCAAATCGAGTCAGCTCGATATCCCCAAGGAGATTGACGTTCCTAGGGGTGAAATAAGAGTGAGGGAACGGCTCTTGAGTGAAGGCGTACAATCGCTCTCAGACCGCGAGCTACTTGTTGCCATCCTTGGTTCTGGTTGCGCGGGCAAGTCAGTAATACGGCTGGCAGATGACGTCCTTCGCGCGGTGGATCAGGAGAGGGCTCAAATGAACACGGACATTGCAAAAGGCATAATCGGCATCGGAGATGCCCGCGCGTGTTCCATAGCTGCAGCTTTGGAGCTGGGCAGGCGATATTATTCGGTCCAGGGCAAGCGAATTGCCATGCCTCAGGATATATATCCGTTGATAGCCCACTTTGCGGACCGCAAGCAGGAACACTTCCTGTGTATTTCCCTCAATGGTGCCCATGAGGTCAACGCCATACGACAAATCACAACAGGATTGGTAAATAAAACAGTTGTGCATCCAAGGGAAGTGTTTGCTGATCCTATCGTAGACCGAGCATGTGCCATCATTGTTGCCCACAACCATCCGTCAGGCAACCTCGAGCCCTCCCGTGAAGATGTCGACATCACAAAACGCCTACGGGAGGTTGGCGAAATGCTCGGAATTCCTTTACTGGATCACCTCGTTTTTAGCAACGAGGCATTCTATAGTTTTGTGGAGCACGGCCTCATTACTCCGCCCGTCAACGACTGAACAGCACATACGCTGCATCAGAGTTTGCCGCAACAGGCGGAGCAAAGTGCACCATGGCTAGACTAGATAATACCCAGCTTTTTGCCGGCTTTCTCGAAGATGTCGAGCACCTTCTCCAGCTGCTCTCGTGTGTGTGTCGCCATATATGAGGTCCGGAGCAGGGCCATGCCCTCTGGGACGGCTGGAGACACCACAGCGTTGCAATAGAGTCCACTGTCGAAGAGCTCCTTCCAGAATCGGAAACACAACTCGTCTTCGCCAATGATAATCGGAATAATCGGCGTCTGTGTGGCGCCAGTGTTAAATCCGAGCTGCTTTAGCCCTTGCAACATGAATTTCCCGTTTTCCCAGAGCTTTTCTACATGCCAGGGCTCAGTCTCCATTATCTCCAAAGCTGCCGCAGCCGCCATGGCGTTGGGCGCAGGCAACGACGCTGAAAAGATAAAGGACCTCGCCGTGTGCTTTATGTAGTTAATAACCGCTGCATCGCCTGCAACAAAGCCGCCGAGCGATGCAAAGCTTTTGGAGAACGTGCCCATAATGACATCCACGTCCTTGGTCATGTTGAAATGAGCTGCCGTACCGCGTCCGCCACCTAGCACCCCGATGGCATGTGCATCGTCAACATATAACCTTGTTCCATACTTCTTGCAGATCGCCGACAACTTAGGCAGGTCAACAATATCTCCGCCCATAGAGAATACACCGTCCACAACGACCATTGTTCCCTGATCGGCAGGGATCTTGCTTAAGATTCTATCCAGTTGGTCTAGGTCTCCATGCACATAGCGCTTGATTTCCCCCATGCCCAAACGACAGGCATCTACAATGGAAGCATGGTCATCCTTGTCGGTAATGACCACATCGTTTCGCCCAATTAGTGCGGAAATCGCGCCAAGGTTAGTCTGCATACCGGTAGAGAAAACTAAGGCCGCCTCCTTGCCAACGAAGGCCGCCAGCTTTTCCTCAAGTTCCTGATGAAGTTTTAGGCTGCCATTGAGAAAACGGCTGCCGGTGCAGGACGGACCATATTCCTCGAGGCCCTTCATCGCAGCTGCCTTAACTTTGGGATGTGTCGTAAGGCCGAGGTAATTGTTCGAGCCGACCATGATGATTTTTCGACCTTCAAAGGTGGCTTCTGTGCCTTCCATCCCATCAAGCGGAATGAAATAAGGATAAATACCCTTTGCAATCACCTGCTTGTCGAGATCGAAATCGTAACACTTTTGGAAGATGTCCATATATGGACCTCCATGCTATTGCGCCCGAGTTAATCCCTGCGCAAAAATTGCTGGCACCCTTTTCAAGAGCGCGCCAGCGTCTGTGTCGACAGATCCATTCTGCCGTTCACAGTTGGTTTGACAAATTGATTCTAGCGGTTATCGAACGCTGGGGTCAACTATCAAGACCAAGGTCGTCTTCGAGGATTTCTTTATGGTGAAATATCATTTTCGATGTGGCAGAATGCCTTCACTATCCCGTCACCGAATCACCGAATCATTGTCCGCCTGCCTTTCCTAACCTTAAGGGGTTCCTGAATAGGCTCGAGATTGACGATGTTTTTTGGCGATTCGTCGGCTTAAGCGGAATGCCGGAGAAGGAGAATACGTCACCTTCATTTCCTGCCACCAATAGAAGGTCATTGCTGGCAAGCCTATAATCGCGATCAAAATTCCTGTACGTGGTAGAATTCTCCGAACGTATGGCGATGACGTTGACTCCGAACCGCTGCCGTAAGTCTGCCTCCACAAGTGTTTTACCAGTTAAGGACTCAGGGACAATAACTTCCGCCATTACAAGGTCGCCACCAATCGGAATGAAGTTGTACAATGTCGAGGACAAAACGAGTGGTACGATTCGCGCCGCAGCTTCGCGGTCGGAATTTACAATTCGGGTAGCCCCAACAACCTTTAGAATCTCACTTACTTCGTCGCTTTGCGCCTTGACGATGATTTCGTGTGCTCCCATTTTCTTGAGCCGATGGGTCACCAGAAGTGAAGCCTCAACATCCGAAGAAAGATCGACGACAGCAACATCGAGGTCTTCTGGCAATATTTTCTGCAGAGCCTCTTCATCAGTGACATCAGCCACGAACGCCGTCTTAACAAGCTCCTTTACCCGATCAATGAGTGCGGCATCCTTGTCTACAACGATGATTTCGTCAGTAACTTGGGCAATTCTCTCCAGCATGCTCATCGCAAGTGGACCAAGGCCTATAAATGCATATTGACGCATTGCATCCTCCGAATTCGAAGACAGATTCCCACTACAACTTCCACCACTTCAACGCAAATTTATGAACAATTCTATCCTAGCAGGATATCAGCACTGGGCAGTTCAGCATAACCCTCGAGTTTATGCAGTTTCGGCATTGTGACCGCGAAAAGTCCGACTCTGCCAATATACATCGTAATAATGAGGATTAGCTTGGAAACCCAATGGAGAGAAAATGTTATTCCTTCAGATAAGCCCACAGTACCGAACGCCGAAGTCACTTCGAACACCGCATCCATCAAAGCTATCTGATTCCCGAAGGATTCTTCGTAAAGCACGATGCAAATAGCACCGACAAACACAATAATGAGACCTTTGATGACCATGCCAACGGCTTTGTAAATTGTATGTGGGGCTATTGTTCTACCATTGGAGGCAAGCGAATCGCTTGAATCGCTATACAAGAAGGCTGTGGCCAGAAGCACGAAAAGCGTTGTGGTCTTGACGCCGCCGCCTGTAGAGGCAGGCGATGCACCGACGAACATCAAGAACGTCGTAATGAGCTGAGATCCTTGTGTCATCTTGTTTTGCACAATAGTGTCAAAGCCTGCTGTTCTCGGCGTGACTGATTGAAAAAGGCTCGCCATTATTTTCTGCGGAATTGTCAGGTTTGCCATTGAGACATTGTATTCCAACAAAAAGAACGCAAGTGCTCCGCCAAATATCAGCGACGCCGTCATTCCCAGGACAACTTTGGAGTGGTACGAAAGGTGCATTTTCTCATGGGTCAAAACCTTCCGAATATCTCTTATGACGATGAAACCGATACCACCGATTACAATGAGTGCAATCGTAGTAAAATTCACAATCGGATCTGTTACGTAAGCTTCCAAATTTGTAGAAAACGTCGAAAAACCTGCGTTACAAAAAGCGGAAACTGCATGGAAGGCTGCTACGAAGTAGTCCAAGCCCTGGGTTCGAAATCGTAGGTAAAAAAGCAGCGAGCCCAATAGCTCAAAAAAGAAGGTGTATTTTAGAATGGCGGCTATGATTACTTTGGGTTTATACTCAATCTCGGAAAGCGAATAGTCGGTTATGGCGCCCTTGCTCATCATCGAAATCTTCTTCCTCGGAATGGCAATGTAGAGCGTTGCAAAAGTAATTATTCCAAGACCGCCAATTTGAATAAGAAGCATTATAATTGTTTGGCCGGCTCGAGTATAATTCGCTGTATCCACAGAGGTCAGGCCTGTTACGCACACGGCGCTCGTCGCTGTAAACAGTGCATCGATATAATTCAAAGGCCCAGCACTGTACATACTGGAAAACATCAGGAAGAATGATCCCAATAGAATAACAAACGCAAAAAAGCCAAGTAGGAAAATCCTGTCTCGCCCAATTTTAAGCTGCACGATAGAAGCTCCGCCACTGAACTATATGCTTCCAATACAACACTTGCAAGAGAAAACCTCATGAATTCCAAGCCATTATTAGGACAATTCGAAGGGGATTCTGCACATAAAAAGAGACGTTTAAGGCAAAGAAAAAGCCTGGCGACGACCTACTCTTCCACCGTAAAGGCAGTACCATCGGCGTAAGAGGGCTTAACTTCCGTGTTCGGAATGGGAACGGGTGTGGCCCCTCCACAATAGTCACCA
>JBDKTP010000030.1:0-6835 GCA_039680115.1 Rectinema sp. | reverse complement strand
ATGAATATACCAATGGGCAATCCACTTCTCTTTGGAATATTCTTGTGCGCCACTGCCCTCTTTATTCCAATTGCGTCGCCCAACGTGCTCTCGTCGTTCTACGACGTGACAGAGCCGGAAATCCGCTCAACAACCAATGCAGTCCAGAGTTTTGTGGAAACTATCGGCTCGGCGCTGGCGCCGCTTCTTGCAGGAATCATCGCAGACAGAAGCAGCTTGGGTAATGCAATCCTTGTAATCTGTACTGGGGCATGGGTGCTCTGCTTCGCCTTCTTTATCTTTGCTGCACGATACATCCCAAAGGATATCGAAGATCTACGAAAAAAACTTGCCGCCCGGGCCGCTCAAACCTAGCTTACTTACGCACTGTGTCTGCCATGCCTGCATCGCGCCGCATGCCTGCTGCGCGCAGCGAATTGAGGACGGCCAGGAGCGAGACGCCCACGTCGGCAATCACTGCCTGCCACATATCGGCGTAGCCAATCCCGCCCAGAACGATAAAAATTGCTTTGACGCTCAACGCGAACGCCACATTCTCCCTCACGATGGAGTGCGTATGTTTCGCGATACGAATGGCCAGCGGAACGCGGCAAATATCGTCGTCCATAATGACAAGATCTGCCGCCTCTATCGCGGCGTCGGAGCCTAAACCACCCATGGCCACGCCAACATCCGCGGTCATCAAGACGGGCGCGTCGTTCATCCCGTCGCCCACAAAAGCGACTGTCTTGTCTTGCGGCGCCTCACGCTTTATTTGCTGCAGTTTTTCGACTTTTTCCTGCGGTAAGAGCCCCGCATAGTAGGTATCGATCCCGAGGTCAGACGCAATCCTGCCCGCCACAGCCTCGTCGTCGCCGGTGAGCATCACAACCTTGCGCGCTCCTTCTCTCTTGAGTTCGTGCACCGCTTGGGCTGCGCCTTCTTTGACGATATCCGAAATCAGGATGTAGCCTGCATAGTGACCGTCCACAACGACATGCACGACGGTGCCGCCAGGGTTGCAGTTGTCGTGCGGAATCTGCTCGCCGTGCAACATCCGGTCGTTGCCGGCCATAACATCATGTCCATCCACGAGGGCACGCACGCCATAGCCCTTTTTCTCACTTGGGTTCTCTATGCGCGACATCGCAGACGCCAATGACTGCGCAGGCAGAAGCGCTGCAGCTTGCCGAATAGACCGCGCGATGGGGTGCGTCGAGCCATACTCAGCTGCGGCGGCGTAACGCAAGAGTGCTTCGCGCGAAAAACCATTGTAAGGCACAACGTCCGTCACCGAAAAAACGCCTTTGGTAAGCGTGCCGGTCTTGTCGAATACGACGCTATCGAGTTTGGTCAAAGCATCGAGATAATTTGCCCCTTTTACCAGAATTCTGTTTTTGGAAGCGTTGCCTATTCCGGCAAAATATCCAAGCGGTACCGACACAACGAGCGCACAAGGACAGGAAATAACAAGCAGTACCAGGGCTCTGTAAACGAATTCCGAGAAGGTTGCCCCAGGCACGACGAGAGGCGGGACAAAGGCGATAAATGAGGCCAAGGCAACCACAATCGGCGTATACACGGCCGCGAATTTCGATATGAATTTCTCCGTCGGTGCTTTGTTGGCAGACGCGTGCTCCATAAGCTCCAGAATTCTCGACACCGCGGAGTCACCGAACTCGGCACCTACCTGCACAAGCACGCGTCCATTGTCGTTGATGTAACCTGCAAGCACATCGCTGCCAGGTGCAACGCGCCGGGGCACCGACTCGCCGGTAAGCGACGAAGTGTCTACAAACGACTCGCCCTCCACGACCTTGCCATCGAGCGGAAAACGCTCGCCGGGCCTCACCTCAACATTGTCTCCAATTCTGACAGACGCAGGGGCTACTTCCCTAGTTTTTCCGCCTTCATAAAGCCGAGCAAAATCAGGGCGCAAGTCCATAAGTTCGCGTATCGAGCGGCGGGATTTGTCTACCGCCATATCCTGTAGATATTCGCCAACAGAATAAAAAAGCATGACACCGACCGCTTCAGGAACTTGATGAATCACAAAAGCGCCCAACGTCGCCACTGACATGAGAAACATCTCGTTAAAAACTTTGCCGTGCACAACGTCGAAGAATGCTTCTTTTAGAACCGGAAAACCGACCAGCAAATATGCGGGCACAAGAACAACATATTCTGCCCAAGAATAAGGAGTGGCGTGGAGTTGATCGTGAAAAATAGCGCCGACAAGGAAAAGGACACCCGAAATTATGAGCCGCGCAAGATGTGCACGATCAAATGCTTCGTTTTGCTCTTCCACATCGTGGTCCGCATCGTTGGCACTGCAACTCTTACACGACTGGCGCTCACAAACCTCACTGCCGCAAACTTCGTTCCCGCAAACTTCGCTGTCACAAACGTTTTTCATCGGTTCGTAGTTTCTTGCCATAGCGATTCGTCCTCACTTGAGCTCGATGTAGTGCTCGCGCGCCTTCTCTATGAGGTCCAGCACATGTTCGTCGGCAAGAGAATAGAAAACCATCTTGCCGTCCCTGCGCGGTTTTACAAGGTTGAGTGCCTTGAGGAAGCGCAAGTGGTGGGAAACTGCAGGCAGGTTCGTTTCCAAAATGTACGCTAGATCACAGACACATAATTCTTTTTGCGATAATAAATAAAGAATTTTGACCCGAGTCTCATCCGCCATCGCCTTAAAAAACTCGGACAATCCGGCGACATTCAAGAGCGAGTTGCGCAGGCCTGGTGCTTCGTCTTTGCACGAAATACTGTACTGACTGCAAATATCCTCGTTCATCCTCAACTCCCTTTTTGGCTCACTCTTCGACTTGAGTCAAGGCGCAAGATTGAGCCATGCCCTTGCACGAAGACAACAATTTATCAATTAAGCAATCGTTTAATCGTATAGTACTTCGATTTTCCATCAGGGTCAATAGAAAACCGGTAAAACCGCGAACCTTGACAGTCAAAGCCCTGCACGACACAATGGCCATGCGATACAATACTTTTTTATTAAAACAGCACCTGAGACACAACAGTAAGAGCGGATAAACGAAACCGATAAGTTCGCGTTGAGGAGGCTTTCCATGAAGAAAGGCATAGTGAGCGGAATTCTTGCGTTTGCATTGCTCAGTTTAATGGTGTTTCCTGCGGCCGCGCAAGCCAAGTTGCCGGACCTGAAAGGTCGAACCATCGTCGCCGTGACCGAGAACGCCTACATGCCGCTCAACTTCATCGATCCCAAAACCGGCAAGGCAATGGGCTGGGAATACGACGCCGTCAATGAGATCGCCAGAAGGCTCAATGCCAAGGTGGTGTGGAAGGTTACCTCCTGGGACACCATGATTCAGGCGGTGCGCGATGGTCAGTTCGACGTTGGAATGGACGGCATTACCATCACGGATGAGCGGAAAGAACAGGTCGATTTTTCCGATCCCTATATGGTGAGCCAGCAATTCATGCTCGTGCGCGCCAACGAAAATCGATTCAAAAATGAGAAGGAATTTGCGGCCAATCCAAAGCTTCTTATCGGCGCGCAAGCGGGTACCACCAACTTCTACGTGGCGGTGTACAACGTTTTGGACGGCGATGAATCGAACCCGAGAGTCAAGCTCTTCGAGACCTTCGGCGCATCGGTGCAGGCGCTGCTTGCAGGCGACGTGGACATGGTGCTCATGGATGCTGCCTCCAGCAAAGGTTATATCGGTGCCTATCCCAACAAACTGAAGACCGTCGGCGGTCCACTCGGTACGGAGGAGTTTGGCTTTATCTTCAAAAAGGGCTCAGACCTTGTGGCGCCTTTCAACGCCGCTATCGCAGTGCTTAAGGCAGAAGGGTTCCTCGATAAATTGAATACGAAATGGTTTTTCGAATATAAACCCTGATCCTGGGCGGGGCTGGGCATGATGACATATGAGGCATATAAGACCAGCCCCACTTATAAGGTCACAATTTTGACATTTAGCTGCAATCGATGAAGAAAAACAACATTGGCACTGCGCTCGACAAAGTTCCGTGGTGGCTCGTCGCGATCATTCTGCTCGGCGGATGGATGGTGTTCTCCGCATTCAGCTCCGCCGACTATCGTGTAATCTTCGGCGCAGTGAGCCGCGGCCTTGGCGTTACCGTAACGGTGTCGCTCATCGCGTATGCGGCGTCCATCGTACTGGGGCTTTGCCTCGGTCTCATGCGCACCTCAAACTGGCGCGCGTGCAGAGAGATCGCGACGTTCTACATCGAACTTGTGCGTGGCCTGCCAATGCTGGTTATTCTGTACTACATCGCATTTGTGGGAGCGCCTGCGCTGGCGCAGGCGCTCAACGGGGTTCTGGCCCCGCTCATAAGTCGAGGGATATTGCAGCCGATACAGGCGCGCAGCTTCGACTTTGCGACGCGCGCGGTCATCGCCCTGACGCTTGGCTATGCGGCCTTTATTGCAGAGATTTTCCGCGCTGGCATAGAGAGCGTGGACAAGGGACAGGTAGAGGCTGCAGAAGCGCTCGGATTGAAGCATGGGCAAGTTATGCGGCGCATTGTATTGCCGCAGGCAATCCGCAACGTGCTTCCCGCACTTGCAAATGAATTTGTCGCCATTATCAAGGATTCTTCGCTCGTATCCGCGCTGGGCGTGCAGGACATCACACAGCTCGGCAAGGTCTATTCCGCCTCGACGTTCAAATTCTTCGAGACGTACAATGCGGTTGCATTTTTCTATCTTTGTCTTACACTAACGCTCTCGTTGCTTGTACGTCGCCTTGAAAAGCGTCTCAAACAGACCCAGAAGAATCCAGGTTGTTGAATCGCGAAGCTGATGGTGAGGGTTGAGGGATTATGAATTTGCAGGAACGCTATGAGTGTGTACGAACGAGATGAATGGCGCAGAGTGTTGCCTCTGGCATTGAAAACGAGTATCCCTGTTCTGCTTGGTTACGTGCCACTGGGAATTGCCTTTGGGCTCACGCTGGTGGCCGCTGGTTTCCCCTGGTGGTTGTCCCCAATCATGGGCATTTTCATCTTTGCAGGGGCTGCGCAGTTCATGGCGATTGGGCTCATGCAGCAGGGCACCGGAATTTTCGAAATCGCGCTTTTTACGCTCCTCATGAATGCGCGGCACATTGTCTACGGGCTTTCGATGCTCGTGCCATTTTCTAAGTCCGGCTCGTGGAAGCCCTACCTTATCTTCGGACTCACCGACGAAACCTATGGACTGCTCACTACTGTACGGCCGCCGCAAAATGTGGACGAGACAAAGTTCTATGCCGCTACTACGGCGCTCAATCATCTCTATTGGGTTGTGGGTTGCACACTGGGCGCATTTGTCGGTTCTGCACTCACACTGGACACAACGGGGCTCGATTTTGCGCTCACGGCGCTTTTTATTGTGCTCCTGGTCGAGCAGATTCGGTCAGTACGGCGTTTTGAGCCTTATGTTGCAGCGCTCGTAGCTTGTGGCGTGGCGCTCCTTGTGAGTCCGCAGAATTTTCTCTTGATCGCACTTGCGCTCGCCATAGGTTTCTTGGCGCTCTTGCGTCCAAGAATTGAAAAAAAGGAAGCTGAAAGCAGGGGGGCAGTATGACAAATCTGCGTCTTACGTATCTGCTCCTTGTTGTGCTCGTGATGAGCTTGACCACGTACTTTACCCGTGCCATGCCTTTTATCTTTTTCTCGAAACGAAAACCCCCGGCTTTTCTTAACTACCTGCAGCGCCTTATGCCACCTGTGGTGATGGTTGTTCTGGTGTTTGCATCGTACAAAGATATCGACTTCCTGGCAGCGCCTTACGGCCTTCCCGCGCTCACTGCGGGAGCCACAACCGCCGCGCTCCACTTCTGGAAGCGCAACACCCTGCTATCGATTGCGGGCGGCACTGCGCTGTACATGGTACTCATCAGGGTAATGTAAGACAAAGCTCAGGTATAGTTTCGATTTTCTCTCCGTGGTTCCTTTTGCACAAATCGTTGTTGAAATAATCTATTATTTCTCATTTTTTTTGCTTTATTGATAGTTATGGCTTACAACTAAAGTGATGTGGTAATGAATCAATAGAGAGAAGGAGTAAGCGATGAAAAAGATCACAAGAGTTGCAGGGATTGCGCTTTGTCTAGCTCTTATCGTGATGGGGAGCTGCAGCCTCGTTGAACCCTACAAAGAGATAAGCCCTTCTTCGCTGGAGGACTCAGGCGGCACTGCGCCAGCAAGCGGAACCGATGCAATTGCCTTTGTCAATGATTTTCTGGGCATTGCGGTGGGAGAGGAAATTGCTGGTCTATCGCCTGCAGAAGATCGTAATGACATTGAAGGCGCACTGAAAGCCTATTTGCTGTCCAAAATCCCTGCACCAAAAACTACCACAATGGAGACCTTTTCGTTTAGTGTAGATCTTGGTTACAAGGGGCCTGCAGGCGATAGTGGAACAGCAGACGTAAAGGGAGGCATGGAAGGGACTCTTCCCTACGATTGGCTGTTTTCTGAACTTGCTGCCGCGACTGAGTATTCTCTAAGCGGGCTAAAGATAAAGCTCCTTTTCAGTGGTGAAATGGTACAGCTCAACCTTGGAAAGTACGACCTTGTCCAATCCAAACTCAAAAATGATGGTGAGTTTAGTTCTGATGTGACCTTTACGACAGATTCTGACGATCCACCCGCACCAGACCTAGCCACCGTGGAAGGGCCCCTTGCCATCAAGTTGAAGATGAGCAATGGTTTCTCGGTGAAAAACACTGATACTGGCGAAGGCGTCAAATTCACCATCACCGCAAACAACGATGTAACCAAGAATTGGGAAGACATACTCGGTGATGAAAGTGCTCTGGAAGCATTCATGGAGGAGATCAAGTTTACCATCAACGTGTAT
>JBDKTP010000029.1:0-12279 GCA_039680115.1 Rectinema sp. | reverse complement strand
GCATGGAAAATTGGTTTGGCCGGTGTCTATCTTGGTGTGGGCCGCAATACAACGAGCGATAAGGTGAGCCCAGACGTCGGTTTTATCTTTAGAAAAGTGCGAGGAGACAGAGTAGAAAAAGACGACGTCATTGCAGAAGTCTATGGAAAAGACGAAGCATCACTCTTGCCTGCGCTCGAGCTTTCCAATTCGGCTCTCACCATAGGGGCCAAAAAGCCGGCCCCAACTCCGCTTATTCTCGAGGAAATCTCCGTATCATGAAGTGGGACAAGCAGGACCTGAACCAGAACGAAGTCCGGGAGCTGGCAAAGCACTACGGCATCGATCTCTTGGACGCATCGATCTTCGCCCGGCGTAAGGTTACTGCACCTTTACAGTTGCTGTACTTTCTAAAAGACGATCTATGGTATCTGCGTAATCCTTTTTTGTTTAGTTCAATGGAAGACGCGGTGGATCGAATTTTGCTTGCCGCGGAAGAAAAGGAAAAGGTACTGATATTCGGGGACAGCGATGTTGATGGTGTAACGTCCACTGCATTGCTCTTAGATACTCTACAGGAGTTGGGCATTGAAGCACGCTATCGTGTTCCAGAAGGGGAGGAGCCTTATGGACTGTCGGTGGCGGCGGTAGACGATTTTGCACGGGAAGATGGCACATTGATTGTGACTGTGGATTGCGGTGTCTCGAATTACAAAGAAATCGAGCACGCCTGTGACCTGGGCATCGACACCATCGTTTGTGACCATCACAAGCCTCAATTTGGAGACTTGCCCAAAGCACTTGCCGTGATTGACCCCAAAATCCCCGATTGCGGCTACCCATTTCGGGACCTCTCGGGTGCCGGTGTCGCCTATAAACTTTCCTGGGCCTTGCGCTTTGCCGAGTCGGGTTTTTACAAACAACCCCTCGCCTTGCTGAATTTCTCCGAATTCCGCGAAAACGACGGAAAAAACTTCTGTAATATTGAAGCAATAAGAATGCACAATCTTGTGCCCAAAGCCCGATTTTCCAAGACAGTTGGGCTGGATGCAACAAAGTTGGAATTATCCAGCGTACTCCAAGAGCTGGCAGATTTTTTGCAGGGACGGGCCATCTTTGTCTGGCACAGAAGCCAGCAGAATGCTCTGAGCAAGCAACTTTTCGGAAAATCCGTCGATATCGAAAGCTACGATATTGCTGGCGACGTGGGATGCCTGGATGCCTCGCTTGGCCCTGAGTCGCTCGATGCAATAGGCAGGCTCTTGGATCTTCAAACCTATAGCGAGGCCCCCATCTCGGAAATCGATGTGCTTTTGGCGCTCTTTGAGCGAATTGTGATGCAAAAAGCTGGCCTCATGGGTTCAAAGGACGAAGAGTATCTGCAACTTGCAGCCTTGGGCACGATAGCCGATCTTATGCCACTCAAGGATGAGAATCGAATCATCGTAAAAAGAGGTATCAATTCCATCAACACGGCGCCTAGATTGGGACTGCGCGACCTCAAGAATTCGCTCAAGTTGGACAAAACCCTGACCGCTACAGACATTGCCTGGCAGATTACTCCACTTATCAACGCAGCAGGAAGAATCGGTAAGCCCACGATTGCTCTGGACTTGCTCATTTCAGACGATATCACCAAGCGCGATACTGCGGTATTGGGGCTCATCCAAGCCAACTCTGAACGCCGCAAGATGGGAACAGACGTTTGGGAGGCAATTTATCCGCTCGCCTCAGAGAGTTATGAGACCAACAACCATCGCTTTGTACTTGTTGGTTCGGATCGAGTCAAATCAGGAATCACGGGGCTCTTGGCATCCAGAGTAGTTAATGTATTCAAGGTGCCTGCCATTATTGCGGCTTTTAGGAAGGATGAGACGGTAGTTGGTTCTGTTAGGGCGGCAAATAATCTTCACATAACCGAGATGCTGACAGAGTGTGCCGATCTATTTATCGATTACGGTGGGCACGATGCTGCCGCGGGTTTTTCCATGCTTGCGGAGAACTGGGATGCGTTTGTGGCCCAAACAACAGAGTTTATAAACAAGGCTGAGCTCGATACTAACGAAGAGACCATTACTATCGATGCGGAATTGCCTCATGGATATCTTACGCCTGAACTCTACGACAAGTATTGTTCGTTTGAACCTTTTGGAGAAGGGAACCCACCGCTTGTGTTCTTGGCACGCAATGTCTCCATGGCTGATGCCCAAATTGTAGGAAAGTCGGCTCACAATCACCTCAAGTTGACCTTGGATTTTGGCAAGTACAAATGGCCCGCATTGCTTTGGGACGGAGCAAGCAGGCTTGAAAAAGAGTTTTCATTTAGGGCGCGAGATAAGGTGGACGTGCTCTTTAGGCTTTCGCTCAACCGCTGGAATGGCGAAGAACGACCTCAAATTGAGCTGTACGACATAAGGCGCGCAGGTTGGGAGCCCTAGTCGAAAGCCCTGGTCGAGAGCCCAGGTAGCAAAGGGAAGCTTCTGCCGGTCTTGACAAAGGTACCACTGAAGCGATATTTTTGCCGTGTTATTTGACTGTTTTGCAGGGTGTCGAGTTTGTTTCTTTCCCCGGTTGTGTAATGGTAGCACCGCAGACTCTGGATCTGCTTGTGGGGGTTCGAATCCCTCCTGGGGAATGATTGGTTGGTGAATGGATCGGTGAATGGGAAATGGCCCCTTCGTCTATCGGTTAGGACAAAAGATTCTCAATCTTTAAAGAGGGGTCCGATTCCCCTAGGGGCTAACAAGAGCGTGATTTTTTGAGCAAGGCACCTTGGTGTGCGCTTTGACCAAGGCCTTTTTTTTTGGTATAATCAAAGAATATGGATGATTATCCCACCACACAGTTCAGTATTGACGAGCGAGTTGTTTATCCGAGCCAGGGCGTAGGAAGGATTCTTGAGATCCGGGAAAAAAGTTTTAAAGATTCCAAGGTTCTCTATTACATTATTTATCTGGAATTCTCAGACATGACCGTGATGGTGCCGGTCGACAAAGCTGACAGCTTGGGTTTACGCGCTATCGTCCCCAAGGACGAGGCAGAAAAGGCCCTTGCCTTCATTTCTGAAGATTATGCACCCATACCTTCAGACTGGAAACTTCGCTATCAGATGAATCTTGATCTGCTTAAGAAGGGATCGATTATGGACATTGCCGCCGTGGTGAGGTCGCTCTATCATCGCTCGAAGATCAAAGAATTGCCGATTTTGGAGCGAAAACTTTACGATTCCGCGCTGAACCTTTTGCAGGATGAAATCGCATATTCGCTCGGTAAACCAAAAGAAGAGATTGCAGACTTGATTCACCAGCACCTGGAGAGCTGATTTATATGCCCAGGCCGGACAACGTTGACTCCGAGCCAGAAAAAATGGACGAGAGCGGTTCTTCGGACAATTCATCAGATTTGCCGGTTTCTGCCCCTAGCTTGCCTGTTCAGGGGAGAGTGTTCCTCTTGCTGACATCGGCTGGTTCGAGTGCGCGTTTCGGGGATGGCAAGAAGGAATTTGTCAAAATTGAGGGCAAAACTGTCCTTGATCATGCGCTCAATGCCTTTCTAGTGGCTCAATCTTTGGATGCCGTCGTGATAACGCATCCTAGAGAAATGCGAAACGATACGGAGATTGCTCTTTCGGATGAGGTTGCGCAAAGAGCTAGGTCCTTACCTTTAGGACTGTTCTTCTGCGAAGGCGGCGAGACAAGACAGGAGTCGGTATACAATGGCCTGTGCGTTTTGGAGGAACTGACCACAAGGGCGCAGGTAGATGCCGAGAATGCAATTGTCCTGATTCATGACGCCGCCCGGCCATGGATTTCCGCCCAAACCATCCGCGACGTCGTCCAGTCTGTGCGGCGCCACGGCGCCTGCGTGCCCCTCTGCGACCTTGCCGACACCCCAAAAGTCGTGGCCGAACCCCCGTTTGTCGCGGGGCACCCGCCCCGCGACTCCATCAAAGCCGCACAGACTCCGCAAGGATTCGCCCTTGGTGCCTTGTTGCGCGCAAACCGGGCGGCGCGTGCCGACGGCAGGCTCTTTACCGACGATGCTGCGTTGTGGGCTTCCTATGTGGGCCCCGTTGCATTCGTCCATGGTGATCGCAAGAACCGAAAAATCACCTACCGCGAGGACCTGCCCGAAGGCTCCCATTCCGCAAGTCCAACCTTATGGCGCATCGGCCAAGGTTGGGACATCCACAGATTGGTGAGCGGACGGCCGCTCATCCTAGGTGGAGTGCACATCGACTGGCCCTATGGCGAACTTGGACACTCCGATGGAGACGTGCTTCTTCACGCTCTTATAGATGCCATGTTTGGCGCCTGTGCCTTGGGCGATATAGGCACTTACTTTCCGCCGGATAACCCAGAATGGCAGGATGCTGACTCCAGTCTCCTTGCACGTAAGGCCGCCGAACTACTCAGGCAACAAGGCTGGAGAATCCTCAATCTTGATTCCACCGTCATTCTGGAGAAGCCCAAACTTGCCCCTTATCGTGATCTGATTCGCAAAAACCTGGCAGATATTTTTGGCCTAAAGCTCGAGTCGGTATCTTTTAAGGCCAAGACCAAAGAAGGCCTGGATGCAGTGGGTCGCGGAGAGGCTGTCGAAGCCCAGGCTGTGGTTATGGTCGTCCACGATCTGGCGCGCGACCCTCGGTCTAGCGATTCTTTTTAGGCCTGACTTCTCATTTGGTTGTCTACAGCACCTAAAGCCGTGTAGACATTTGTCTAATGGTGTCGAAAAGCCGTGCAAATTCACTGTTCTGTCGATAGAAGACTGCAGGTCGGCCGGCTTGTGTGTCTACAAACGTCTGACCTCCTGGATAAACCCTGGAGGTCCACAAGTGCACCCAACCATCGGAGGGCAGGATAAGTTCCCGCGGTCCATAGAGAGCCTTCCCTTTATCCTCTTTGAAGGGAACTACCAGAATGTCCGGGCCGTACAGAAATTCATCGCTTCGCTCCCAGAGACCTTGCTCGCCCGGATAGTAAACTCCAGGATGAACAATTTCCGGCACATGAGCTTCTTGCCATCGGTTTCTGCAGAACAAATGATAAGGCTGCAGACGCGCAAAAATCGTAGCTGCTCTGCGAACCTGCCTGTCATCACAACCTTGCAGGAAGTTCTCTAAGGCCACATCGTCAGCCGCAATGTCCAGGCTCTCTCCCGTTTCCAAGATGAAAAAACCACTAAAGGCTGTCCAGGATGCGCGCGTCGTGTTTGCAACGACTGCGATTTGCCCTTCACCGGAAAAACTGAGCGACAACATCCTTCTAAGAAGCTCGTCAATCTGCAAGAATTCGTTACGCTCAGAGTTGCTTTGCACAAAGATGGGCCCAGTCTTCCTGGCACTGCCTCCTAGCGCAGCAGCATATCTGGAGAGGGCCACAAGCCCCTCTAGCGGCGCGGGATTGCGCGCATGCGCGGGATTGAGCCCAATGGCAAGTTCAGGAAGTTGCATCCCATCCTGCCACAAAACCTCGAACACAGTCTTTTGAGCCTCGAAGCGCCAGTTTAAGATCCCTGAAAAGCGCGCATCGAACCAGGACCCAGAATCAGCAAACACCCTGGAATCCGCAACCGTCCTGCTTGTCAGGCTGCTCTGTGTGTTTTTGAGGTTGAGGCGCTCTTCTTTTTGTGCACCATTCCCATCGAGACCAAACAATCTTTCGTTTGCACTGGCATCGAACAGAATTCGCAGCCCGCCGAGATGGTCAATGCGCGTTTTTGCAAGTTTTTTGGCTTCCCGCCGCGAGGTCTTAGTTCCCTCGTCGGTCATTTTCCTGGCCAAGAGTTCCGGAGCAGGATATACGAAGCTCATTTTGAGTAGAGATGGTAGATACTCAAGCCGCAACCCGGCACCGGCTTCGACATCTTTGAACTTGAGAATGGACTCCCGCTCGCCATGTTCAATTTCAATATTCGAAACCCCAATAGGATTCCACTTGAGATTCCTTGCATCGATATTGAACGCGCCACTACCCTGCCCCTCTGTCGATGTTGAGTCCATTTCTTTTCTTGCACCTTTTTTGGGGCTTGCCAAAAAAATGGCAGGGGAAGATGAAGAATGATGTAAGATCTGCTTACCGTCCACAGTCAAGCAGAAACCGTCTTTCCATTGTTCAAAAGAGATCACAAGGCCCCCAAAACGCAACCGGTACGGCTAGCTCTTGCTTTTGCCAGACAAAAGATTGCGAATGACAACAATTATTCCCGCAACGACAAGAGAAATTACCGCAGCAACCGCATACGTTTCAAGAGCGACAGTCATGCCCTCATTCATAGTTTATCCTACATTTTTACTGTGGCCAAAGTTTGACCGGCAGTGATTTGCTCGCCTTCCTGCACAACAATCTCCAGAATGGTCCCTTCGATGGGCGAGCTTATAGGCGTCTCCATCTTGAGTGCTTCCAACACAAGAAGCGATTCTCCAACATGGATCATCTCACCAGGCGACTTATAGATTCTCAGCACAATACCTGCAGAAGGAGAAACCAACGCGGTTTTCCCTCCTTCTGCCTTGGTCTTGCCTGTCTTGGCCCTAGAAATCGACCCTACTTCACCGCTCACAATGGCCCTTATTCTGGCTATAGGATCCCCCAATTCCAGGCTGTCTCCCCTGGCGGGCCAAATCTCGACCATAATGCCGGAAAAATTCGAGTTTATCGGAACCTTTATGCCCATCGACTCCACAACGAGGAGTGTTTCACCGATCGCCACCTTGTCGCCGACCTTCTTGTTCACTTTTAGCACGATGCCGGCAAGCGGTGACTCTATCAGCTTTAGTTCTGCCACCTCGGTCTGTCCTGTGTGCTTTGAGGTTTGCCTTAAGCTGCTGCCGTTGGCTTCAATCGTTGAGTCGATCGCTTTCTGGTCTAGCCCTTCTTTTACACTCACCGTGTACTCTGTACCATTGACACGCACCAGCGTTGGTGTCAGGAACTCCACGCCATAGGCGCGATTGTTCAGGTTAACGGTTACCGCGTCTTGGCCCGTAGGCAGCGCCGGGGCGCTTGTCGATACATTAGTTTGACTTGCAACCGACACATTTGCTGCCGGCAAATTCCTCTTGATGGTCGGTTTGGCAAGGCCTTTCAGGTACAGGAGCCCCTTATCCTGACAGGTCGCGACAATAAAAACGTTTTCTTCGGAAACAGGAATATTGTTCTCTTCCAGAAGCTTCCCGATTGCCGCCACACTTTTTGCCGGATTGCGATCATTGCGCTCAAGAGCACTCTCCATTGCAACTGGTATTCCGAGCTGCCTTTCGGCAAGCCGCACTACCTCAGGATCAGGTTCCAAAGGTGGCTTTCCGAGATACCCGAGCACGAGTTTGCCATAACCCTCTGCAATCTCCTTCCAAGGGCCTTTTATTACATTGTTAAGCGCCTGCTGGAAGTAGTATTGGCTCACTGGCGTGACACTGGTGGCGTAGCCGCCCTTGGCGATAGCCTCTCCCATCGCGTTTATGATGTCCGGATATCGGTCCATGAGGCCATTGTCGCGAAGCATCTGTGTGTTGGCTGTTAAAGCACCGCCTGGCAAGGGGAAAAAAGGAATGAGTGGCTCTACCCTGCCTGCTTCAGGCAGAAGCGGATACGGCTTGAGGGCTTCTTTAAGAAGCTCTTCTACCTTGATGACTCGATTGATATCCAGGTCAAGATCGTAGTCTGTGCCCCGGAGTGCATGCCAAATCGTGATAACATCTGGCTGGCAGGTACCGCCCGAACAGGGCGCAAGAGAGAGATCGATCTGGTCTGCTCCAGCTTCAACGGCGCTCAAACATGCGGAGGTGCCAGTCCCTGCAGTATCATGCGTGTGAAATGCAATCGTTATGTGATCTCCGAGCAGTTTGCGTGCACCGCGGATCGTTTCGAAGACCTTTTGAGGGTGACTTGTGCCAGAAGCGTCCTTAAAACAGAGCGAATCAAAAGGTACGCCGGTCTCCATAAGTTGACGCAAAAGCGCAACGTAGGACGCAGCCGTATGCGCCTTGGCCTCCACGCCTGGTGGCAACTCCATCATGCTTAGAGCAAGCTCGTGTTTTAATCCCGCTTGAACAATACATTGGCCAGAAAACTTGAGGTTTTCTATGTCGTTAAGCGCATCAAAATTACGGACAGTCGTAACGCCATGCTTCTTGAGCAACTTGGCGTGGAGCCTGACAATCTCGCTCGATTGCGACTCAAGGCCCACCACATTGATGCCGCGCGAGAGGGTCTGAAGGTTGGCGTCTGGGCCTGCTTCGGCTCTGAATTTATCCATGACAGTGAAAGCATCTTCCGCCGCATAAAAATAGGCCGATTGAAAGAGAGCGCCACCTCCCGACTCAAGATGATTCATTCCGGCGGCAACAGCGTGCCACACAACCGGCAAATAATCGACAGAGAACACGCGAGCCCCATACGCAGATTGCAGACCATCCCGGAACACCGTCACCATGACATGTATATGCTTTTTCATACACTATCCTTCGCTGGTGGAATTCGATTCTTTGCCGGCTGAATTGGAGTCTTCGGCATAAAGACCAAGCGCTCTGCCGGCAACGGCAACGACGGCAGCAATCTCGGCTTCAGAGAATTCGGCCTGCTCGACTGCAGTTTGCTCAGCTCCAGATTGAGGTGAGGCCGCTATTTCCTCCGGCTGCGGTTTGGTGGCAGCAGCAATACCAGCAGCCAAGGCCCTTGTTTGCGCACTTCGCCTGGACAGCTTCTTGAGGTTCAAATTGATCTCGTTCAAAGTCAACGCGATGTGTGCGAGAACTGCAATTGCCACGACTCCACACACGCAAAGCGCGATCAATGCATAAAGCATCATTCACCTCGCAACAGAGTGTCCGCAATACCACTCAATCTTTGCAATCCAACTGCCCGCCCGCACTTTTCTTATTTTCCCAAAATGCTAACATAGATTGCGGCAATGATGGCTGTTGTTATAACACCACAAATATTCGGTCCCAATGCATATTGCAAGATCATAGCTTGTGGATTTGCCGCAGCAGCCTCTTTCTGAGCGACCTTAGCGGTCGAAGGCACGCAACTCACTCCCGCAATGCCGCACAGCGGATTGTACTTGCCCCGGCTAAGAGCCCAGACCACGTAGCCCCCGACAATTCCTCCAATTCCAGAAAGCAAAAGCGCAAGCATACCCAGCAAAAGCAAAGGCAAGACCTTAGGATTGAGAATCGTCGAAGCCTCGCACAACACACCTAGCAGAAGCCCTAAGAAAAGCGTCGACGTATAAAGAATGTTATCTGCAACTGCCTGGAACGGCTTTAGTCCAGATTCTCGAATTGCAATACCCAGAAAAAGCGATAAGAACAAAGGCGCCGCCACAGGGAACAGGAACGACAAAAACACACAAAGGATGACGGCAAAAGCGAGCTTCTGTCCGGAGGTGATCACACGTTGATTCGGTGGATTGTCCATCGGAGTACCGCGGATTTTTTTGGGAACCATTGCCTTTATGAGATATGGATAACCACCATACGTCAATCCCAAATACAGATATGCCACAATGGTGATCGGAACAAAAAGGCTGGGCGCAAGTTTTAGCGATGTAAAGAGCACCATAGGGCCGTCGGCGCCGCCCACCATGGCTATAGCTGCTGCTTCTTTTGTCGTAAAGCCAAAGAGCTTGGCTATCGGCAGAGTAATGATCGTCCCAAACTCCGCGCAAAGTGCAAGAAACATGTTAATAAAAGGATGATTCATCACAAAACCGACATCCAAGAGGGAACCTATCCCCAAGAACACCAGGCACGCGATGAGTCCGTTAGAAAACGTAAAGTTATAGATAGGCTGCAGGAAATCTACTTGCAAAATGTAGAAAAGGTCGGAGACTGCATTGGAATTCGCGGCCTGCGCAGCAGCATTTCCTGCAGCCTGCGCTGCACTTGAGAGGGCAGCACCGGCAGTTGGCTCCAAAAAAAGCGTCCCCATACCTCCATGAAGGTTCAAAGGGTCGAAAAACATAACAGCTGCATTGACGGTCGCCATTCCCAAACCCATAGGGATCATAAGAAGCGGCTCTAGTGTACCCTTCTTGCCTAAGTAGACAAGCGCCATACCCAAAAACATGAGGAAAACTCTTGTGAGGCCGAGCACAGGTTCTGTGGCAAAAAGTGTTTGAATCCCCTGAAAGATGCCAAGTAGAGAATCGATGGACATAGGTCTTAGCCCAGATCTATGAGTGAATCTCCAGTATTCACGGAAGCACCCTCTGGTACGTGTAGTGTAAGCACCGTGCCATCCTGAGGCGACACGATTTCGTTTTCCATTTTCATTGCTTCCAGAATGAGAACGACATCGCCTTTCTTCACAGTCTGACCAGCGACAACTTTAAAAGACATAACCACACCGGGCATTGGCGCTTTAATTGTAAGGGTGTTTTTCTTTGTGGAAGGTGCAAGTGGCGCTGAAGCTTGGCCTTCCTGACTGGCACTGGCGTTCGCAGCAACAGTGCGCACTGCCTGTTGGGTCGGAATCGGTGCATGAGCGGTACCTGCCCCTTGAGAAGATGCTTGACTCCGCGCAGCAGAGGGTTCGCCTTGAGTTTCTTCTACCGTGACATCGTAGGTCTGTCCATCTACTGTTATTCTGTAGCGCTTCATAGACTTATCTCCTTAAAGCTCTTTTACAACTCTAGACTTTTTTGCCACCTGAAGATCTCTTGCCAGTATATGGCAGGACAGTTTGGGCAAGGCGTTCCGCTCTACCCCAGATGGGTGTATTAAAGCCGCTATTCTCGCGCGCAAAGTCGGTTTGCACAGAAATTATAGAGGTAATCTTATAAGGCAAGCCAGACTCGGCCTCAAAAGCGGCAATTGCAGCAGAAAGGATGGCAACAAGACGCCCATCAATATGTTCGCTTTGGGGGTTTGCCCCCACCACGGCTGCGCTCACTGATTCTACCGCAATTGGAGCCTGACCATTTTGGCTTTCGGTCTTCTGATTTTGCTGATTTTGCTGATTTTGCGCTCCGGCTTTTCCGCGCTTACTTGAGTTTTTGCCAAACAACTTGCTCATAGGTACTACCTCTTCCCTTCTCTTCGCTTGGCATAAGCCCTTATACAGGGAAGTTGCCGTGTTTTCGGGCTGGCCCCTGTTGGCGCTTACCCAACAACATGGAAAGGGCACTGCAGAGCCTCCCTCGTGTAAGTGCGGGATCGATTACGTCGTCGACATAGCCGCGCATTGCAGCCTTGTACGGATTTGCAAAATTGTTCTTGTATTCTTCAATCTTTTGGCTGCGCACCGCCGCAGGATCAGCTGCGCTTTCAATCTCTTTCTTGAAAATGATATTAGCCGCGCCTTCCGGACCCATAACTGCGATCTCAGCTCCTGGCCATGCAAACACCTGGTCTGCGCCCAGATGTTTGGAGCACATGGCGATATAGGCACCGCCGTACGCTTTACGCAAAATCACGGTCATTTTGGGAACCGTAGCTTCAGAATAGGCATACAGCAGCTTTGCGCCGTGCCGAATGACACCGCCATGTTCCTGTTCGACACCAGGCAAGTAGCCTGAAGTGTCGGTAAAGGTGACAAGAGGAATATTGAATGCGTCGCAGAATCTAATAAAGCGAGAGGCCTTGTCCGAAGCATTGATGTCGAGGACGCCAGCCATGACTGAGGGTTGGTTTGCTATAATTCCGACTGTGCGACCTGCGAGCCTTGCAAACCCAATGACGATATTTCTGGCATAATCGGGCTGGACTTCCAGAAAATCGCCGGAATCTACGACGCGGTCTATAACGAGCCTGACATCATAGGGTTTGTTGGGCGAGTCCGGAATTATGCTGCCAAGGTCGGTGTCGATGCGCGCCGGGTCGTCGCCAGTCTCGACAAGCGGAGGATCTTCCAGGTTATTTTGGGGCAAGAACGACAGGAGCCTTCGTATACTTTGAAGGGTGCTATCTTCGTCCTTACACTTAAAGTGCGCCACGCCGGATACTTCGGCATGGACGGTCGCCCCGCCCAGTTCTTCGGCAGAGACGTCTTCGCCGGTAACCGTCTTGATGACCTGAGGACCCGTGATGAACATGTTGGAGGTGCCTTCAGTCATAAAGACAAAGTCAGTGAGGGCTGGAGAATAGACAGCTCCGCCGGCACAAGGCCCCATAATCACTGAAATCTGAGGTATGACGCCTGAAGCCTGTGTGTTCCTGTAGAAAATATTGCCGTAGCCTGATAGTGCGTCCACGCCTTCCTGGATACGAGCGCCACCAGAGTCGTTGATGCCAATGCAAGGGCATCCTACTTTTGTGGCCATATCCATGGCTTTACAAATCTTGGCCGCATGCAT
>JBDKTP010000028.1:0-3636 GCA_039680115.1 Rectinema sp. | reverse complement strand
GAACATTCCCTCGTTTTGGAACGGGAAGGCGACGATTCCGCCACCCTGGACGAGGCGCTCAATGGCCAATTCCGCAACTCCTCCTGCGTAATCATGTGGGCCGCCGTCCCCTACCGCAGCGAGTGGCGCTACGGCAAGGCCGCGGACAAACTCGTCGCGCTCGACGCAGGCCACTCATGCCAAAACCTCTACCTTGCCTGCGAGGCGCTCAAATTAGGTACCTGCGCAATCGGTGCCTACGATCAGAAAAAGCTCGACGCGTACCTCGGCCTTGACGGAGAAGACATGTTCGCCATGTACGCCGCGCCCGTGGGTACCCCGCGCTGAGAATCAATCGAGGACCGGGAACCTTGGAGCCGCATCGAGCGGCTTAGGCCGGCCCGCGCAACTGCGTCCCTATATCCCGCGTCACTGCGTTACTACATAAAGGAGCGAATTATGGATCTGGACTTTGTTCAGCTTGCGATTCCCGCCGACTGCAACCTCATTGTGGGGCAGTCTCATTTTATCAAAACCGTGGAAGACATCGCAGAAATCATGGCCAATTCCGTGCCAGGCGCCCACTACGGCCTCGCTTTTAACGAAGCCTCAGGCCCCTGCCTTGTGCGTACCCATGGCACCGATCCTGAACTCGTGGCCACCGCCGCATCCTTCGCCCAAGCTGTTGCGGCAGGGCACAGCTTCTACCTCCTTCTTGGGCCCGGCGTTTTCCCCATCAATGTTCTGGATCGAATCAAAGCCTGTCCCGAGGTCTGCCACATCTTCTGTGCCACCGCGAACCCCCTGCAGGTTGTCCGCGCCAGGACCGATCAGGGCGCTGGCATCCTTGGCGTCATAGACGGTTCCTCGCCTCTTGGAGTAGAGACCGAATCCGACAAGGCCGCCCGCGCCGCCCTCTTGCGCCGCTTTGGCTACAAGTTCTGAGTTTTTGCCGGGCCGGGAAGCGTCGAAACTCCCAGGTCGTCCCGCGCCGAGTGTTGTCCACGGTTCAGAAGGCAACACAAGGTGCAATCATAGGATAAACGCGACAATACTCCTATGACCGGCTCGAGGCAAAGAGGCGGACTCAATACTTGCTTCCATGTCCACTCAAACCAAATTCAGAATCCCACTGAGTATCTGTGGGGCTTGCTGCGCCATGTAGAGAGGCAAGGACAGTAACACAAAGGGGACAGGTTCTTTCCCGGCGACCGATGTATGCGTCACAAAAACTGAAGGCAGACCGGAATTAAACCGTAACGCGATTGGTGCGCCTTTCTCGTGAACAAACATTTGTAGTGACTTAAGCCGACCTATCGTTCCTGCCTTGACTTCAATCGGCACTACCCGACCTGCGCACGAAATCAGGTAGTCGACTTCTGCGGTAGAGCTTCTGTTGGGCCTGTCCCAGTAAAACAGAGAAGGCTCGGCCCATGGATCGTTTGCGTACAGAAGCTGTTGTCCGATGAATTGCTCTGCAACGCTGCCAGAATGGACAAGCGTAAAATCGACGTTCGCCAGGAAATCGCTCAGTTTCAGCCCCAAGAACGCCGAAAAAAGTCCGGTATCAAGAAAAAGAAGTTTGAAGTAAGACCTGTTTACCTCTGCGCCCAGCGGAAGACCATTCCCATCCGAATGAAAAACGCGATAAATCAACCTCGCCTTTTCCAGAAGGTCGAGGCTATCCTTCACTGCCGCTGAACGCACAAGCGGATCGAGGGCACTGTACTTGACCGTTTTCCCTACCTGTGAGGGAATTCTCTTGAGAAGATCTTGAAGTAGAGAAACGTTCACACGCTTTCGGTACTTCCCAAAGTCGAGATAATACGTCTGCAAAATGCTTTGCTGCTCTTGGCCCGCAGCCAAAGGATCCAGCCCGGATTCCACATATGCTTTGACAACCCCGGGCAACCCTCCTACAAGAAAGTACTCCCGCAAGAAACCGAGCAGTTTGGAATGAATCACCTGGGGAATCGCCATAAACTGCAGGGCGCCGAAATCCGCCGGGATCGAATGCGGCGCACTCAAATTGGACGCGTCCGCGCTGTGCTGCCCGTACTCCACACTGTCCCCCGTATAACCAGCGCCAACTTTTGCGTGGTCTACACCCATAGTGATGCCGGACCTCGGGTAAGACTCTACATATTCGTAGAGCTGGTCCTGCCCCCGTGCCAGCAGGAACTCATCAAAGCTCATTGGTCCCAAATACAAGAATTCGATACGACCCACCGGCATCGAATATTCTGGTTCGGCCAAGACAAAATCGAGTAAAGAACCTGCACAGATGACGTGCAACTCCGGCAGTCTTTCATAGAAATATCGCAACTTGGCCAGTATCGACGGCGCCGACTGAATTTCGTCCAAAAAGAGGAGGGTCTTACCAGGTATGATCCTCTGGTTTGTGTCGATCTCAATAAACCGAAGAACATTGTGTATATCTTCGTCGTCAAAGAGACTCACCTGTTTAGGATGTTCATCGAAATTGATCTCAATGAAAGAATCGAACTCTTGGCGCGCAAAAATTCTCACCAACTCCGTCTTGCCGACCTGTCGAGCACCCTGTATGACGAGTGGTTTACGGTTGGGTTTGTTTTTCCACTCGATGAGCGCGCTGAGTGCAAATCGTTTCATACTGTCAATTATACCTCAGTAACCTTGATTTTCAACAGATTTTTGCTATTTTTATGGGTTGTTTTAGCACTTTTTTGGTAAGAAACAGGCACACGCAAATAGCCATACGGGATGCCATAATCATAAAAGGATTATTATCCTTGATCTTTTGAAATATCGAGAGAGGTATACAGTGGTACTTTTGGTTGCAACAAAATCTACAACGGAATGAATATGCCAAGGGCAGTGGAATATAAGCACACAAGGACAGGATATAAGGATTGGACGCGGGCCCGATCGTGCTTGGGCGCACCTCTTCCAGGGCGACGGTCGGCTTGCCCAATGCGCCAAACAACTTTTCCTGCAGGCGCAACATAACTATATTTGAGACATAAATGAGAGGTATAAACATGTCCAAATCGATTTTTGCAACTGCGTTGCTCGTGAGCCTTTCTGCGGCAACGCATTTTGTAGGAGCCTGGCCGGAAGGGAAAGAGTCCGACAAATTTCAAACCACAAAAGGCGAGTTCGAAATCGTCTTTTTGGGCCACAGTTCTCTGATTTTTGCGCTTAACGGCGCCTATACCTATGTCGACCCGGTGAGCCAGTATGCGAATTACGAGAATTTCCCAAAGGCCGACCTTATTCTTATCACCCATGAACACGCCGACCATCTCGATCCTAAGGCGATTGCGGCACTGTCTACACCAAAAACGCGCGTTGTACTCGCGCCTGGCGCCATGCGCAAATTCGGCAAGGGCGAGGTGCTCGAGCATGGCAAGCGTATCGAAGCGGCAGGGCTTACGGTGAGTGCGGTCGCCGCCTACAACGTGACGCCGGAGCGGCTCGGCTATCATCCTAAAGAGCGCAAAGACAACGGCTACATCATCGAGGTGGGCACAACACGTATCTACGTGGCGGGCGACACTGAACCGATCCCCGAAATGGCCTCGCTCGGCGCTGTTGATATCGCGTTTCTGCCCATGAACTTGCCCTTTACGATGACGCCTTTGCAGGTCGCCGCAGCTGCGCGCACAATAAGGCCGA
>JBDKTP010000027.1:0-20112 GCA_039680115.1 Rectinema sp. | reverse complement strand
GTCTATAACTGCTACAAAAATAACCAGAATTGTCGAAACTTCTAAAATATTCCTTACAAAATATCGACAATATAGTAGGAAATGCATACGTTATGATGTGTTCTTTATTGGAGTAGATGGAAAGCCGACTCGTTATGAAGGAGCTTTCGACGAAACTAGATGAAAACAAATAAAGCTTCCCCAGAAGATTCTCTATCGTGGGCAGGTTCAGATTCAAGTAATGGAAGAACCATGTTCCCGGCGCAGACCGCGGCCTCTGGGCAACAGGCGTCTAAATTGTATGAAATAAAAAGCAAGCTTGACGACACAACCTATGTGGATGGTGCAGTGTCCAAGATTGCAAGTTTTCTCACCGATACATTGAAGAAGAAGGATAAAAATGGGAGATGATTCCGATATTGGCGGCTCGCCGGAAAAGAAAAATCGAACTCAGCTCGTGCCTCCTGCATCCAAGCCGCACATGAGGCAAAGACCGGATCGCCGGCCAGAAAAACGGCGCCAAATGGGCCCGGTCGATGCGAAGCGTCGCTCTCAATCTCAAAACGATAAAAAGGACGATAAAAGGGACCTTGATCCGAATGCCAAGAACCCAAGAAGAAGTAAGGGCCAATTCCAGCGTCAACGAAATATCATCCCTGAAAAGCCACAAGAACCCAAGAATCTCGTTCAGTATGTTTGCCCTCTCTGTGGAAAGCCGATTCTGGACCTGGCAAGTGCACTCGGCAACCGGGGCACTGGCGAACCTGTGCACTTCGATTGTGTTTTGGAGGCCCTCTCTTCAGAAGAAAAACTGGCAGAGAACGAAAAGCTCATTTACCTTGGCGCAGGTTTCTTTGCGGTGATAGTCTATAAGAATGGCAGAGATGGCAGCTTTACCGTGAGCCGCAAGATTCGGTGGGAAGACGAGAACGAGAAACTCGCGTGGAGGAAAGACATTTCCTCTTCCTTGTCTAACCTTTGAAAGGCCTCAGGGGCTGAGTAAGATATTTACGGCAGCGAAAAAGCGAAAAACTGTAAAAAGAAACTACTGCTGCATCGGGATCAAACTTGCATGGAATTCCGTCAGCTCATTCTTCTCGGTACACACCTTAACAGTCTCAAAGATGCGTTATCTTTTGGGCGCTACCTCTTGGGCTTTATCTCGGAGAACCCACAATAAGGCACGAGTACCTCCGGAATCGCAATCGAGCCGTCCGCCCGCTGGAAATTCTCCATGATAGCGATGAGTGCCCGGGAGCAGGCAATGGCCGTACCGTTCAACATGTGAACATACTTGTTCTTGCCATCATCGTCCTTGAATTTGATATTAAGCCGTCTTGACTGAAAATCCGTACAGTTCGAAGTGGAGGTTATTTCTCCCCATTCGCCGCCGTTTCTGCCTGGCATCCACGCTTCCAGGTCCCACTTGCGGTAAGCAGGAGCTCCCAGGTCGCCCGTACAGGTATCTACCACTCTAAATGGGACTCCCATGCTGGAGAAAATCTCTTCCTCTATAGAGCGCAGATACTCGTGCATAGCGTCCGATTCTTCTGGCAAGGTATAAGCAAACATTTCAATCTTGGTGAACTGGTGTACTCTGTAGAGACCTTTTGAGAATTGACCTGCGGCACCTGCCTCTCTTCTAAAACAGTGTGAAATTCCTGCCAACTTCAGCGGTAACTGTTTCTTTTCGAACACTGTGCCGGAATAATAGCCTCCGAGCGTAATCTCTGCGGTGCCGATAAGGCACATATCTTCGTCCTCAATAGTGTAGATATTGGATTCTGGGCCACGTGGAATAAATCCAATGCCTTCCAAAATCTCGGTCTTTGCTACATCGGGCGTCTCAAATACCATAAATCCCTTTTTTTGAAGCAAATTGAGGGCGTAGCGTTCGAGTGCCAGTTCAAGGAATACCGCTTCGTTTTTCAGATAATAGAACTTGGTGCCGGAAACGCGCGTAGCAGTGTCAAAATCGATGAGGTCGAGCTCCTGGCCAAGCTGTACGTGGTCTTTGGGTTCGAAGTCGAAAACCGTCGGGGAACCAACTCGCTTCACTTCGAGGTTATCTTTGTCTTCCTTGCCACGTGGAGCATCCGGGTGTGCCATATTGGGAATCCGCATTGCAGCTTCGTAGAGCCGCTTTTCGATGTCCTGCAAAGACGCTTCCAACGCGGCGATGCTCTCTTTAAGCGCTTTGCCTTCCTCGATAACTCGAGCGCGCTCTTCAGGCGACAGCTTGCCCTTCATGGCCGCGGCGTTTTCATTGCGTTTTTTGCGCTGTTCTTCCAGAGTCTTGAGTGTAGCCGTGCGCTCATCGTAAAGAGCGACCACAAGATCCGCATCTGCGACCATATAACGGTCAGCGATATTCTGTTTGACGGCGGCAAGGTTTTCTTTGATAAATCGGTAATCCAACATGATTTTGTAATGATATCGATGCCCATAAGTTCGCACAAGAGACTCTTGCCCAAGACACAGGGGAAACTTGCAGGGCAATTGAAGCAAATTACTCCTTCGGTATACCATTAAGTGTGACACAAAAACTTACCTCAATACGAGAAAGACTTAAAACCCTCGATACCGAAGCATCTGATCCTGCCGTCGTACGCGATCAGACCCGGTACAGGCAGATCATGAAGGAGCGATCCAAACTCGCTGCTATCGATGACGCAGGAAAACAATACGAAAAGGCCCTTGCCGAACTTGAGGATACCAGGTCCATGTTGAGCCAGGAAAAGGATCCGGAACTGCGCGCCCTTGCGGAAAACGAAGTCTCGGAGCTTGAAAAGAAAGTCGAAAAGCTCAAGAGCGACCTGGACAAGCTGCTTGCACCGCGGGACCCATTGGCCGACAAATCCATTATTATGGAAATACGAGCCGGTACCGGTGGAGAAGAGGCCGCACTCTTTGCCGCTGATCTCTTTAGGATGTACTCCCGCTATGCCGCAAATCAGGGCTGGACCGTGGAAGTGATGAGCGAAAATGCCACCGAACTGGGGGGTATGAAGGAAATCGTGTTCTCGGTAGCGGGCGACTCGGTGTACGAAAAACTGCGCTGGGAATCGGGCGTTCATCGTGTGCAGCGTGTCCCTGCGACCGAAAGTTCGGGGCGCATCCATACGAGCGCGGTGACGGTGGCAGTTCTGCCCGAGATGGAAGAGACTGAAATCGAAATAAAGCCGGAGGACCTGCGCATAGATGTTATGCGCTCTGGCGGGCCCGGCGGCCAATGTGTTAACACCACCGACTCTGCGGTACGAATCACCCACTTGCCTACGGGCATTGTCGTTCACTGCCAGGATGAGAAAAGCCAGATAAAGAATAAGGCCAAGGCCATGCGCATCTTGCGGGCCCGCCTCTACGATCTGGAAGAAGCCAAAGCTCAGGCCGAGCGCTCGGCAGAAAGGAAAAGCCAGGTAGGCACAGGGGATAGGTCAGAACGAATTCGCACGTATAACTTCCCACAAAACCGCCTCACTGACCATCGAATCGATCTTACGCTTTACAAGCTCGATCTGATCATGGAGGGTGAGATGGATGAGCTTATCGATGCGCTTGTTGCACACGCAAGGCAGCAGGCTTTGGCTGAGTCCATAGCGTGACATACGGGATTCTCTTGTCCGAGGCGGCAAAAACGCTGCCCGATCCGGATACTGCTTTTTTGGATGCGACGCTCCTTTGTGCTCATTGTCTTTCGATTTCGCGAACCGAACTGTTGAGCCGGCTCTCGCTTGCGTGGGATGCTGGATCGCACCAGGGCGCGCTTGCGGCTTTTCAAATGCTTCTCGAGCGGCGTCGTTCAGGCGAAAGTGTTGCAGCAATTCTTGGCGAAAAGGAGTTTTTTGGGCGCAGTTTTATAGTGAACAGCGCCGTCCTCATCCCAAGGCCGGATACAGAAACGCTCGTCCAGGCGGCTTTGGAGGTCGGCGATCAGCTGGAACTTCTCGTGGATCGGTATTCTGGAGACAAGGGGAGCTCTTGTTGTGTGCGCGTTCACGATGCGTGCACGGGTTCCGGGGCTGTGGCAATCAGCCTTGCCTGCGAGCGGCCTTTGTGGCAGGTGAGCGCTTCCGACATTTCGGAAGAGGCCCTGTCGGTGGCGCGGCAGAATTCCATCCGACTTTTAAGGCAAGAAACTCCAGGAAAGGAGATTGAGTTTCTCCATTCCGATCTCCTGAGTACCTTTTTGAGCGCTGAGGCTGGTCATGTGACGAACGCTGAGATGAAGACCGACAGGAGCGCTGCTTTTGACATCATTACAGCAAATCCACCCTATGTTCCACACATTGATGTCGATGCCATGTTTGAAACAGGCTGCAAAGAACCGAGGTTGGCACTGGACGGTGGGGAAGATGGTCTGGATTTCATTCGTCGACTTATTCCTCAGGCAAAAAACCTCCTTGCTCCAGGCGGCTACCTTCTTTTTGAAAGCGATCCATTTCAAGTTGCCAGCATTTGTGCTATGTTAACTGAAAATGGCTTTGAGGGCCTGCGGGTCTGGTTGGATCTTGCAGGCAGACAAAGAGTCACGGGCGGGCGCTTGCCGTCGGCGGATTGACTCCCCGGTCAGCGCCGTTGGTTTACATTTTACATTGCCTAAGGTTCAATGGCCAAAACATAAGCCGCGAAGAATATACTTCGCGAACGCACTTAAGGAACATAAGGCGTAAGGTAAATGCCTATGGAAGATCAAGTTACCGTATTCTTGCAGAAATGCAGCGCTGCTTTCGGCGAGGAAGGTTCAACGCTTGCGTCGCAAGCCCTGGAATGGACCAAGCAGAAACATGGGGAGCAACTTCGTTCCGATGGCAAATACGCGTGGGAACATGACTTTCACGTGGCGGAGACCCTCCTCGATATGGGCATGGATCGAGATTCGGTACTGGCGGCGCTGGTACACGATGCGAGCCGGCCGGAGAAGGACGAAGAGGACCAAGCTGCGAACCGCAAGGCAGTGCTTACGGCCACGCCGGACGCGGAAATAGCCGAAAAGTTCGGCTCAGAAACCGCAAAACTCGTGGCAGGGGTATCGCGCCTTTCTTCAGTTCGAGCCAAAAACAAGACCATTCAGGCTGCAGAAACGATGCGCAAAATGCTCTTTGCCATGACGAGCGACATACGTGTGATCATTGTAAAACTCGCTGACAAACTAGACAGCATGCGCACACTTAAATATCTTCCCGAAGACCGCCAGAAGGCCATCGCCACGGAGTGCCTGGACATTTATGCGCCCCTTGCGGACAGGCTCGGTATTTCCTGGCTTAAAGATGAACTTGAGGACCTTTCGCTCAAGGCGCTCAACCGCGAAGTGTACGATCAGATAAAAGAGATTGTCTCTTCCAAAAAAGCGACTCGGGAGCGTTATCTCGTAAAGGTGAGCGAAGATATTCGCCGCGCTGCGACCAAGGCAGGGATACACGTCGAAATAAGCTCACGGGCTAAGCACTTTTATTCGATTTATCAAAAAATGCGTAAAGAAGGAAAGTCGCCTGAAGAGCTTTATGACTTACTGGGATTGCGGCTTATCTGCGATACCGAAAACGATTGTTATGCACTCTTGGGACTCGTGCATCGGCTTTGGAAGCCAATCGACGGCAGGTTCAAGGATTACATTGCCATGCCAAAGGCCAATGGTTATCGCAGCCTGCACACCACGGTTATGTGCTATGGTGGGAGACTCCTGGAAGTACAAATCAGAACGCACGAAATGCATACGGTGGCAGAATACGGCGTTGCCTCACACTGGCTCTACAAGCGTGGCAAAACGGCGGAGAAGCCCAACCTGGAAGAGTTGCCTATCGTCAACAGGCTCAAGAAATGGAACGAATTTCTTTCGGAGGGAGCCGAGTACCTGGACGATATCAAAAAAGAACTCCTCAAGGACTCCATCTTTGTTTTTACGCCGCAAGGCGATGTCGTCGAACTGCCTGCAGGCTCCACGGCGATCGATTTTGCCTTTGCTATTCATTCGGACATTGGGGCGCACTGTCTTGGTGCAAAGGCAGACGGCGCCATAATTCCTCTAGATGCCGAGCTTAAGAATACCCAGATCGTAGAGATTCTGACTTCGCCCAACGCAAAGCCGAACCTCAACTGGCTCAAGCTTGCACATACCTCGAAAGCCAAGCAGAAAATCCGTGCTCTGCTTGTGCAGAGCGGGCAGGTGCTTGCAATCGACAAAAGCATCGTCGTACCCAAAAAGCCCGAAAAACAGGAAAAGGCCGAGAAGGAACTTACCGCCGCGGAAGAAGCCCGCGTTCGCGCGGAAAAGGGCCAGGAGCCCGTGGCCGGCGAGGCGGTCCGAACCGAGATTGAATATAGGAATTATCGGCCCGGCCAGGAATTGCGGAGCGATAAGGCAGGGCTTTCCATCGATGGGGCGCGAAATATGATGATTCGGATTGCGGGCTGTTGCCGGCCGGCCACGGGCGACCCAATCGTAGGCTACATTTCCCGTGGCCGTGGCATCATCATACACCGTGCCGACTGCAAGACCATCGCTGCGGTGGCCGACTTTGAAGAGCGGAGAATAGACGTACAATGGGAAGACTCTTTAGAGAGCGTTGTGCGCTTTAGGGTTACTACAAAAAAAGAGCCAGGCATCTTTTCCGAAATCGAAGCTGCAGTGCGCAAGTATTCAGGTCGTCTCAGGGAAGGCAAGCTCGGTGAGCGCGGTGATGGCACGCTCGCTGGTTTCTTTACAATGGAAACCGACAACAAGGAAAGCCTCAAGCGCATTTCCAAGGCGCTAAAGGCACTTCCCAGCATCATTAGCATAGAAGAAGAATAGGTCTTGGCATAAGAAGCTGACCAGTTCTTGTTCTTTTTTCTCTTTTTGTTCTTGAGGTGTCGGCCATTTGATCCATGGCCTTGCACGAACCTATTGCCACCAAATCTATTGCCACCAGAACGCCTTGGCTCCGCTCACAACTTCAAAACCATACCCTGCGAAGGTCTTCTTATTCTTTTCATAGTCGGCGGGATTAATCCTTACTCCTACGACTTCAAGATTCTTCATAAAGTACTCGTCGGCAAAGGACTGAATATCCTTTGGCCCAAGTTTTGCAAGCCTTTCGGGAGTCTGCAGCCACCATTGATAGGCGCCAGTGACCCAGCTATTCATGAGGAAAACCCCTGCCTGCTCTGGGTCTCGCAGTTTTTCCGCTTGAGATTGTGCTACTGCTTGAGCTGCCGCTGCATAATCTTTGGCAGCATAGTAAGAAGCATTTGTCTTTAGGGCATAACCTTCCGTTCCGCGTACCACTTCCTTAAAACTCATCGCATTGTCCACGACACTTGGCTTTGTGTTTACCGCAAGATTTGCAGATACAGAGAAATAGGACGAATTCTTGCTTGGTACGTAATGAACAGCAAAGTCTGCAAGATTGGATCCTTTGGCAAGACTCTTGGCAGCCGCCGTAGCCAGTCTGCCTGTAGGATCGGCAGCAAGCTGTGCCCACAGCATGGCTGCGTCGGCTTTGCCGGAACCAACATCCGGTGCCCTATACCGTAACTCGACCTTCGCCGTTCCTGTACTGATGGACGAATCAGGAAAGACCAGAAAGGTTGGGCGCGAAACACCGGGCTTGGGGAATGCTTTTGGAGGGTTTTGCCACGGACTCGGACCCTTTTCCCAGTTTCCAAACGCAGAAGTCACGTAACTCTTTGCTTCTTCAGGTGAAAAATTGCCGCAAACCACGATTGCTGCGTTATTTGGCAAGAACCATTGATTTATCAGAGCCTTGAGCGCGGCCTGTGTGGCTTGTGCAACAAGACTATCGGGTCCTTCAGCATTCCGCCTCCACGCTCCTTGGGCGAACAGTTTCTTGTCCAGGGCCCGCTCGTAAATTGCATCTGGATCGTTCATCAGTTTTGCCGTTGCCGCAGAATATTCCTCTTTTGCCTCGGCAAGGGCTTTGGTATCGGAAAAAGCAGTATCGAGACGCACGGTCGAGAATAAATATTGTAGAGTATTTATTCCTTCCTTTAGCTGCTCGGGCTTTACGACATACGAGAACACGAATCCATCCTGCAGAATTCCACCGTTGAGGCCTTCTGCTCCAATGGCCTCCAATGCTGCAGCCGGTTCCGGCTCGCCAGGGTGGCTCGCTTCTCCCCTAAAACTTAAAAGCTCGATGAGTCTAAAAAGCCCAGCTGTCTTGTTTGTCTGGATATCAGTGCCGCCTTTGACGGCTATTCCCAGGAAGATCTTCTGTGCAGAAGTCTGCTGGTCCATGATAAGTTCGAGGCCATTATTGAGAACGTAGCTCTGCATAGAGTATGAGTCAGCACTAGCAGAGGGAGTGTTGGTGGTACTTTGTTCGTGAGTTTGAGTTTGCGCATCCAGCGGCGTCAATGGCATCGTCGTGCCCACAAAGACAGCGACAGCCAAGACTCCCGCAAGGGACTGAACCCTTAGCATGGATTTCCACTTCCAAGAGAACTTCCAAGATAAGATACTCATCACTCAATAGTAGGATTTCGATTGTGGACTGTCAACCTTTGTCATTTTCCCAGCAATTCAGTCGCGCGTGTCCGGTGCGTCGTTTTGTGTCGGCTGACCAGGAGTCGAATAGCTATTAGGTAGTTCTCCCAGCACATATTCCTTTGCACGATCGAAAATTCTCGATATTTCTTCTTTTGAGTAGTTGATCTCGTCGTTCTGTGGATCCATAAGGAGTTTCCAGTGTTCCACATTGAATGCTGCGCTCAGGCGGAGCAGAACCTTGGTCGAGGGGAAGCTGCGGCCCGTTTCGATATTTGCCACATAACCTGGAGATATGCCAGCTCTTTCAGCAAGCTCTTCCTGTGATATTCCTAACATTGCCCTGCGTATCCTTAGGTTACTGGCAAGGCAGGCCCTAACGTAATCCATTATGGTAACACATTAGCCGCTAGGATAGAAATTTCAATTTACTAACGTGAGGAATATTGCCTTCTATTAGCAAGTGAAATAGCAAGTAGAAGCCAAAGTTCATACTATGAAGGCTGATAGCAACGGAAAGCGAGGAGTTACGGCCAGAAAACGGAACTGCGTGACATCGATTGCTTATGTTGACCTGTCAGGAATTAAAACATACTATATTGTTTATGTTTGAACCCACTGTGTATCAAGAAAGACGTAGCCGCCTGGTCGAACGCCTTCAGCGTGCCGGCGTTACGAGTGGCATTGTCCTTTTCCCGTCCAACGGCGAGTCACCAATCAATTACCCGGATAACTGTTATCCCTTTAGGCAAGATTCGAATTGGCTCTATTTTGTAGGACTCAACGTGCCCAACATGCTGCTCATGCTCGATGTGTCCGATGGCAAACCCACCCTTTTTGCTGATGATATCACTATGGACGATATGATTTGGACCGGTCCAATGGAAAGCGTCGCCGATCTTGCACGCAAGAGTGGGATTACGGACGTACAGCCTTTGGGCGCGGCAAGCAGTCGTGTCGAAGTGGCTATAAGTCGGCGTGAGTCCTTTTATTGCCTTCCATTTTATCGGGCCGAGACAAAGGAAAGGCTTTCTTTGCTTTCAGGGTTGAGCCCGAGACAGCTCGAAGCATCAATAAGCGCAGAGCTTGTTGACGCTGTCATCAGCATACGCGAGATAAAAGAGCCTCGCGAGATTGCAGAGCTTGAGAAAGCAGTGGTTGTTTCGGAAGCCATGCACCAGGCACTCTTGAAACAAATTCGGCCGGGCTGGACAGGTTATGAAGCTGCAGCGCTCGTACAGTACGAGGCTCAGAAGCACGGCTGTGGTTTGAGTTTTGCTACAATAGCTACGAACCACGGCGAGACATTGCACAATCATTCCTATGATTATGTTGCCAAAGACGGCGACCTGGTCTTGTTGGACGCCGGTGCCGAGGTAGAGTCGGGATACGCCGGAGATCTCACTACAACTTTCCCGGTCGGTAAGAGTTTCGATTCCCGTCAGGCTCAAATCTACGATCTCTTGTGCAACGTGTTCCTGGATGCGACCAGTGCGCTTGCGCCCGGGAAGAAATTCATCGACGTTCATCGCGCTGCATGTCTTAGCCTTGCCCAGGGACTAAAGGAGATTGGTATTATGAAGGGAGATCCGTCTATGGCTGTGGAATGCGGGGCGCACGCCCTCTTTTTCCCCCATGGGCTGGGCCACATGATCGGGCTGGATGTTCACGATATGGAAGCTCTTGGTGAGGATCGTGTGGGCTATGGCAAGACCATGCACCGGAGCGAACAATTTGGACTTTCTGCACTCAGGCTGGCCAAAGAGCTACAGCCCGGTATGGTACATTCCATGGAACCTGGCATCTATTTTATTCCAGGACTCATAGAAAAATGGGAGCGCGATAATGCATTTCCCGAGTTTATAGACTACAATGAATTAAGAAGGTGGAAGGATCTTGGCGGTATGCGGATGGAAGAAGACTGGCTCATGACGCCTACTGGTGCCCGCAGGCTTGGTCCCGCATTTGATAAGTCGCGCAAGGCGATCGAGAATTGGAGGTCGCAAGCATGAAGACTGTTTTTGCAGCCGCTTTCCAGGAGGATGCTATTGTTGTCAAGAGCCTGCTTGAGTCTGCCGAAATTCCCGCTGAGATGATGACCGACTCTATGCTCGATGTTAACCCATTCTATTCGATCAATGTAAAAGGCGTGAGTGTGCTTGTACCAGACGAATACGCACAGGACGCCTTGGCGATCGTCAGAGATTTTGAAGAGAGAAAGAAGGCCGAAAAAACTGAGGAAGAGAGGGAAGACAGCGACAACTAGGAAGGTCTGGATTAAAGGGGTTTGTGCGAATAACCTGCACGAGCTTCTGGAGATAAAAAGTTGGAAAAAACAAAGTCAAGTGCGTTTGGCCGCAGTAAGGCCACAGGATTCGTTCAGGGCCTTATCATAGTGGTGCTAACTGCTACAGTTGTGTTCGGGATCGTCGTCGATATAAGGCTGGATCATCGTAATACCCAATTGCTAGAGACAAAGGCTGCCTTTGTTACGATTGTTGCGATGGACTGGACGGCATTTAACGACGGTTATTTTTCTTGGGACGAATTGCGCCGAAATATCCTGGAAGGACAAATCGCTACCGCCCAGAATCAGATGCTCGATATCGTGTATCTTTACCCCTTTGTCAAGAGTGCGATCTTAGAAAAGAGTTCCCCTCCCAAAGACTCCCAAACCATCGAAAGCAAGGATGGGGACTTACGCCTATTGTTTTCTATAAAAGATGATTATGGTAATTCGCCCTTGGAAGATTGGACGGCGATCGTAAGTTTGAATAGCCAGGATCTTCTCGATGCAATCCTTCCACAAGCAGGGATGCGGATAAGCAGCGGTGATGGCCAAGATTTCGCCTATGGTCTAAAGGTAGTTTTTGCCAAACCTCTCTTAGTATGGTCTGATTATCTTATCATACTCTTGGCAATACTTGCGGTAGGTTTTCCCGTTCACTTGATGGGCTCCCGAACTTCACGCTTTTTCTACGAAACCAAGGGCCTGGAATCAATAATCTACCTTTTTGAGCAGACCGAAAAAGAGGCTGTCAGTCACTCGCGTCGAGTCGCCGTCCTTGCGGTTTTTGTTGGCGAAAAAACGGGGTTTAAGGGGAAGCGTTTGCGCAATCTGTACATTGCAGCGCTTCTCCACGATATCGGCAAAATTGCTGTCCCTTCGGAGATTCTTCAGAAGACAGGGCCATTGTCCAAAGATGAAATGGCAATCATTCAAAAGCATCCGGCTGCGTCCGCTGCTATCTTACTCAATTTTCAGGAGCTCGCCTCATTGAGCCCGATTGTCCGGTCCCACCACGAGCGCATGGACGGATCAGGCTATCCCGATGGTCTTAAGGGCGATCAAATCCCTGAAGAGTCCAGGATAATCGCCGTAGTTGATGTGTTCGAGGCGCTGATTGGCACAAGACCCTATCGCGATCCAGTCCATGCCTCCGAAGCCTTCAAGATTTTGCAGAAGACACCACTCGACCAGAAAATCGTGTCCGTGCTTATCGCAAACTACGACCAGTTTGCTTCATTCAAAGCCCCCAAATGGGCTGTACCTTATATGCCCATACCGGCTTGAGACCGATGTAATTTGCGCCCCTGGCCATCTCTGTAAGGGTTGCGAACGTTTTTCATGTAGGCACGGTAGGCTGCGCACGCTGCGTAGTAGCTTTCAGGGCCTGTAAACGTAGAAAACTCATCGCAACGATACAGTTCCAGAAGATCAACAAAACGCCTGTCGAGCACGATGTCGCTCACGGTGGAAATCGGAATCTTGGGCAAAGCCGCAGGAAGCATATGCCAACGGATCATGAAATACACATCTTCTATTGTTTCCGGGCTAAAGTTCAGTGAGCTCAAGAAGGACTGAGCAAGCGAAGCTCCAATCTCGGCGTGATGATCAAAGCGATGCCCCTCGCGCGCAGTCGAACGCGGCTTGCCTGTATCGTGAAGCAGAACTGCCAGAGATAGTGTCAGGTCATAAGTTTTGCGTTGATCCAATGCTGCCATGGTATGGGACCAGCCACCACCCTCTGGATGGCACTCCTTGGCATGGTCGACAGAAAGAAGGGCGTACAGGGCAGGCCACTGCCGTTCGACAAATCCGCTCGCCAAGAGTCCGTTGAGAGCCTGGGAAGAATAAGGACCTTGCAAAATAATCGAGATAAGGTCGCGTTGCCACAACGCAGATGGCCTTTCTGGTAAATTCAAACCCTTGAAAACCGCTTCTGGAATGTTAGGAAATCGCGAAGCGTAGATTGCTGTCTCGAACAAGGCATTTTCTGAACTCTTGAATGGCACGTAGACAAAGTCCCTGGAACGGAGTGAGGGATATATACCGCAAGGGTCGTGGTAATAGTCTCTATTCGGAACTTTTCTAAAGTCGGTCAAAGGGGAAGCGCCCAGGTTTTTTTGCTGTAAAGAATCGACACACAGAAATCTTACTTCGCTTCCTGCTGCTTCCTTGGACAGTGAGGCGTCCGCATAAGGAAGCGACGGATACATAAGCGCCTCGAACTGTTTAGCAAGATCAATAATAGTTCCTTCTGCAATAATAAATTGCGTTGGTTGAGTCGGGGCTAATCCTGTATATGCATCAATCGCACTCAGGCCATATTCCATGCAAGGAATGTTGGCTTTGAGTAGCGCATCACAAACGTCAATCATTGTGATAGAAAGATACTCGCAAGCAGGCAAAGAGGCAACTTATGGTAGCAGGTAGTTTACGGCAACTGCCAATGCCCTGGCTCTTCCTGTGTTTAGCTGGAATGTGGTAAAGTAATGCGCAAATGACGACCATAGAGACAACAATTCGGGGTGTCCTTTTTGATATGGATGGGGTCTTGGTGGATTCCGAAGACCTGATTGCGGCGGCCGTCCAGCGCATGTATCGCGAATGGTATGGAGTCGAAGTGCCACAGTCTGCCTTTAAGCCCTATATCGGCGCCGGTGAGGACATGTTCATAGGCGGGCCTGCGCGCGATTATGGTTTTAAGATTGATTTACCCAAAGCCAAAGCCAGGGCTTACGAATTTTACGACGAGCTGGCACAGAAAACGAATTTTGTTTTGCCGGGAGCGCACGATTATCCAAAGGCGTGTAAGGAACACGGCCTAAAAATTGCACTTGCTTCCGCCGCAGATTCGGTCAAAGTCCTTATCAATTTGCGTTCACTTGGCCTTGATCCAGATTTTTTCGACGTCGTGCTGACGGGCTCTGACATGACAAGGAAGAAACCCTTTCCTGATATTTATCTTTTAGCAGCAGAAAGAATTGGCGTAAAACCTGGTGATTGCCTCGTCGTGGAAGATGCAGTGAACGGCATCAAGGCAGGCGTAGCTGCAGGGGCTCGCTGCCTTGGCATTACCACAAGTTTTGACGCTTCTGTGCTTTTTGCTGCCGGCGCTTCGTGGTGTGCTAAAGACCTAGCTCATGCCCCTTTGCCTTGGGATTTAGTTGGTTGAGTCGTGGCCTGACAGTTTCTGTAGCTGCACAAAAAAATCATTCTTGGTGTCGACGGCAAAGCGGATGGATTTAGTTACTCCCGTTTGTCTATATTCGACCGTAAATGTGAAGAAGGGGCTACCAAAGAGAAAATCCAGGAATTTCTTCTGAGGCGATACTATTGAAACAATCTCTGAGAAAGGAATAACTAGATCATTTTCAATACTCTCCGGGACCTGTGGCTTAGTTGCCTTAAAAAGCGTATTGAGCCAGTTCTCTCCAGGAGTCTTACGAAAACGCAACGAAGTGGGCGACAGAACCAATAAGCCCCAGTCTCCCCTGTCGCTTGGCGAAGCAAAATACTGCCCCATCGTTTTTGCAAGCACCTGTTCTCCCGTTTGCTTTTCGAAGTCCAGCCAGAATTCTTCCACGCTCTTGTCCATTGCTTTCCCCTGCAAGAAGTATCGTCCAAAAGGCAGTATCTTTCAAACTGCCTTTTCTGGTTTCTCTGACCTTTTGACTATACCACAGGCGTAAGTTCTTGAGTAGAAGGGAATGGAATGATACTGTCTGCGTCAATGAAAGAAGGAAATCGCAGCCTCAGCATAGCGGCAGGCATCGCATATGCGTCAATCTTTGGTTTTTCGTTTTTGGTCACGAAGGGTGCGCTTGCCGTGTTGGATCCGATGGAGCTGATTTTTGTCCGGTTTCTTGTTGCAGCGCTCCTTATGACGCTTTTCGTTTTGACAGGTTGGCAGAAGATCAATTTTAAAGGCAAAAAGCATTGGACGCTTCTGGCGATGTGTTTTTTCCAACCGGTGCTCTACTTTATTTGTGAAACCTACGGCGTCCAAGAGTCTTCCACAAGCATGGCTGGCATTATCATTGGTGCCATTCCTGCTCTCGTTGCGGTTCTTGGTCTCGTATTTCTCAAGGAAAGAACGACTCGAGGCCAGACGCTCGGCCTTGTGCTTTCTATACTTGGAGTTGCGACGGTCGTATTTGCAGGCGCCGCGACAACCTCAAGTGGCCAGCCGCAAGAAAGTACCCCGCGTGGTCTGCTTTTCCTCCTTGGGGCTATGGTGAGCGCGGCTTTTTTCAATGTCCTGTCGCGAAAAGCCTCGGAGACTTTTACCGATTTTGAGCGAACCTTTGCCATGATGTGGTCTGCTGCCATTTCGTATGGAATTATCGTGCTTATCCGATGGCTCACTGGTTCGCTTGGCACGACGCCCGGTCTGCAAAGGCTCTCCTTCCCAGCGGCCTTTACATCTCTTGTTCAGCGAAGTGCCTCAGTGTGGTACGCCATCCTTTACCTCGGGGTTTTATCCTCGGTGGTTGCCTTTTTCCTTATTAATTATACACTTACACAACTAAAGGCTTCACAGTCCTCGGTTTTCTCGGACCTGGTGACTGTGATTACGGTACTTGCTGGGGTTTTTATACGAAAAGAACCACTCAACACCATGCAGTGGCTCGGGGCGGCGCTGATTGTTTTTGGTGTCTGGTTTACAAACCGCAAGGAAAAGGCCGCGCCGGCCGTTTCCAGGTGTCAGAGCAATGATTAACGAATTCTACGATATCCACTGTCATGCGCACACGCTGGCCCATCCTTCGTTCCTGGCCTTGTTGGAGAATGTCCGCGGCCGGACACTCGAAACCCTGTATAGCCAGGCGACGTCGTTCAATTATCTGGTATCTTCCCTGTTGCACAATGGCGGAGAGAAGCTGCGCAACACCCTGTCGGTCATGGAAAACGAACCGGGGGACATTTTTTCTATCATGGAAGACGATCTGGCCGGAAGGTACAGCGCGGGCGAGGGTGAGGAAGCTGTTTTGTGCGATGGAAAACTCATTGTGGGAGACACATCGTACGATAAGCTGATTTTGGTGCCACTTCTTATCGACTTCGATCAGCCAGGTACCTTACATTCGAATACCTACTACAACAAATCGCCTCATAAACCGATCGAAGCGCAGATCCTGGATATTTTGATGGGAATTCGGGCTTACCGGAGAAGGCGCCCTGCAGGTTTTTTGGAAATCTGTCCCTTCCTTGGGGTGAATCCGAAATTCCACACGCCAAAAAGCATGGAGATATTCCTGGACAGATGGTTTTCTGGCTTTGAGCGGACTAGGGAACGATCAGCAGGGGTTTTTGAAACCCTCAGGGATGCTGATTCGATCGATCTTTCCAAACCGGGCGCTTTTTTTGGAGGGATAAAGCTTTATCCGCCACTCGGTTTTGATCCATGGCCAGCCAATCAGACCGAGAGGGCTACGGTAAAGTTGCTCTATTCGTTTTGTGAGAAGCATAAAGTGCCCATCACAACCCATTGCGACGATGGCGGATTCCGCACGATTAGCATGGAAGCGGCGTGGCGCCAGACTGACCCCGCGAGCTACAGGCCTGCTTTGCAAGAGTACCCCGACCTTATCATCGATTTTGCGCACTTTGGTAGCCAGTACAGCAAAACAATTTTAGGCGGTACAAAGACTGATTGGCGCGACAGTATTATAGCGCTGATGCTCGAATATCCAAACATCTACACCGATATCTCCTTTAACGGTGTTGACCCCAGCTACTACGATTCTCTGATCGCCCTTCTAGCAGCAATGCCAGGCGCACAAAAAGAAATTGTACAGCAAAGGATTATGTTCGGATCTGACTTTCTCGTGAACTTACTGAAGAGTCCTTCCTACCTAAGATACTTTCTTGATTTTTCCAAGAGCGGTCTGGATTCCGAACTGAAGATAGCCCTTGGTTCGACAAATCCGCATGCTTTTCTATTTGGGGACTGAGAAGTGGGACTTGAGCTTCAATATGCCCAGGGCACGTATATGGACTCAACGAAGAACTTAACCGAAGACCAAATCAGAAACTAAAAGCTTGACAGGAAGGGCGCGACAGTCAGGCCAGATAGCGGTGTTCGTTTTCCGTGATCCATTCCTCAAAGACCGACAAAGCCGTAGGCACATTGTTCCTCCCAAGTCCTATCCTGAAAAAGGCCGGGTCGTAAGAATAGCTCGAACCAGGTAGGAGGAGCACGCCGGTGTCCCGAAGTAGTTCTGCAGCAAGGGTGTCGGCATTCATTTTCGATTTTAGCCAGGGGAAGGCTACCGATCCGGCTACTGGAGGAATCCAGCCGAAAAGCTCATCATGTCTTGCGAAAAAATCTGAGAAAGCCGAGCGGTTTGCTGCGCAACGCTTTCGGTTTGCCTCGACAATCGGGTGCGTTTGGCGTATAGCAAGCAAGGCAAGGGCTTCGGACGGGGCAGAAGCGCAGATAGAATTGTAATCCTTTACCGCCGCAATTCTTGCAAGTGTTTCGGTATCTTTGCTTGCAAGCCAGCCTATCCGCAAACCTGCAAGCCCCCAAGCCTTGGAGAGCACCGAAAGCGACACGGCCTTTTCGTAGACTTCGCAGGCAGCAGGAAGCCTGTCGGCTCCGTCAAACTCCAAATTTCGATAAACCTCGTCCATAAAAAGCGTTGCACCATAGAACCTGCACAGGCGAATCAGCTCTTCGAATTCGTCGCGGGACAAGAGTGCCCCTGTGGGATTGTGCGGCATGTTGAGCACTACAAGAGGATTATGACCGGCGCTGCCCAGTAGCGATCTAAGCGCTGCCAGGTCGAGCGCCCAACGGAGCCCGGCACCATCGGGCCGTAATTCCCAAGGAAGCACCAGCGCGCCTAAAGCGCGGGGGATTTCTCTTAACGACTGATAACAAGGTGTATTGACAATCACCGTTTGACCTGGAATGACCATTGCAAGGTAGAAATTCAGGATAGCCTCCTCGGCACCGGAATGAAGGAGTATGGAGTCGGGAGTCATGTCGGTGTAGAGTTTGGAAATTGCCCCGCGCAAGACAGGATTTCCACGCGACTCGGTGTAGCCCAGCCATGTCGAGCCAAGTTGGCCACCGTCGCCGCCCTGTTTGCGGTCCAGGTCACAAAGCTCGTCTATCGTCATACTTTCGCAATCGGAAGTACACAAAAGCATTTGGGCAGAGAATTCATGCTGGGCAAAATAACGCTCGAGTTTGAAGGGTTCAAGCGAGGAAAACATCTATTGCCTCCCTTAGCGGGCATAAGGCCGCGCAAAATAAAGCTTCGAAAAAAGTATCCGCCGCAAAATTGTGCGTCACAATGCAAGGCACAAGGCATGGCCTGCAAACAGTGCCTTCCGGGGCTTCCAAACTGTCCGCAAAACTCAGGCACCCTACGATGGTGGATAAATGTGTGCAGGGTTTGCAAGGATTTGCCGTGTAATCCAACTTGCCATAAGGTGACCAGCCACTTGCGGAACGAATGGACCAGAGCCCTGCACCATGCGAACCCGACCGGAAACAGGCGCAGTTCCTTCGTGGTTCAACTGCTTACAAGTCAGGCTTTCTGGTGCCACGGGCTTTACTGGCTCCTCATCAGACCACACGACAGGGAAATCGGCTGTTACACCGCGATGCCTAAGCCGAACACGCACACTTTTGGCTAGTGGACAGCCCTTCGTTTGCCAGATCGACCCGATTTTGAGCCTTTCCGGACAAAGGCGTCCTGCCGTACCCATTGCGGCGATAAAGTGAACATCCCTGCGGCACAGCTCCTCAAGGAGACTTACCTTTGCATTGAGAGAATCGATACAGTCGGCATGGTAGCCGGCTCTGTCATCTACGACCTGCGCGGCGTCGGCGCCAGAAAAGAAGCGCTTGTGCACCTCGATTTCGACCTCAGGGTTGACGTCGCGCGCGAACTGAGCAAACACGTCGGCCTTCGGCCGCCCCACGGTGGAATAGTAGCCGAAGTACAGCCGGTTCAGGTTGGACTCCTCCACGAGGTCGAAATCGACGACGTAGAAGTGCCCCACCCCGATACGCACAAGGTCCATGGCGCACGCGGCGCCGACGCCGCCAAGGCCGTAAATGGCCACTCGTGCGTCCTGCAGCGCCTTTCGGCCTTCGATGCCCACAAGGATATCAGTTCTGTCAAAAATGCCCATTGTTTTCCCTTAAAAAGGCCCGCGAATAAGGCCTATTCATACGTGCTGTGCCCATCTGTGCCCATCTGTCCCTGTAAGTTCAAATCGTTGTGCCATACGCGGACTTGAAGTTCTCATATAGAAAGGCTTGTGCCTCCTCTATCGGAATCCCCCGCACGGTTGCGACCTTGGCCACAACTGCACTCAAATCTGCACAACTCGTCCATGCTTCTCCATAGGGGGGCTGGAACGGCGCATCCGTCTCGGAAAGCAGCCGTTCTTGCGGCAAGCCTTCACAGGTTTCCAGGGCATGGCTTGCATTCCTTAGTATTGGCGTGCCCATTGAAAAATAAGCATTTATGCCCTTCTTAAGCATCGCCTGAGCTTCAGCAAGACGTCCTGGCCAGCAGTGAAAAACCACAGCAGGGACCCTTGCCAAAGCCTTCGCATACCCCATGACCACATCCGTGGCCTTCCTCATGTGGATAACCACAGGCAAGTCATATCGAGCCGCCAGGCTCACCTGAAACTCAAAGGCGCGCCGCTGTTCATCCAGATTCTGCACATTGCGCACTCGTTCTGGTCTATCTCCAAAAAGGTCAAAACCGGTCTCCCCAATAAAGTCGATCTGACGCTCCTTTGCCATTTGCGTAAGCAAATCGAGCGTATCCCAACGCACACCTTGTGGGTGAATGCCAAACCCGAGCAGTGTAGGCGGCATCTCCTTGCGCAAAAGTTGCGTCTGCGCCAGTTCCTCTTTGTCGTGGGCTACAAGGGCCCCCCGCCAATTTTCAGGGGACAATCTTTTCGTAAAGTCCGGCTCTTTCTGCGCAAGGTCCGGCGCATGAAGGTGAGCATCTGCTTGCATACACTCATTCTTGCGCACCTGCGACGCCTGGTCAAGAAATCTTCCATAGCGAAATTCGTTGACAGAACCCAAGATCGTGGTATGCTTTGTAATGAGAGATGATTCATGCCTCATGCCTCTCCTTCGAAAACATGGGGTTAAAAAATGACCGGGTTAGATACTGAGTTAGATACTGAGGAGGAACCAATGGGAGAACATGCCGGCGAACTTCTAACGCGGAGGACACGCCTCACTCCGGACAGGGAGGCACTCTATGATGTGCCGAGCGGGAAGCGGTTCACGTACAGACAACTTAACGAAAGGGCTTGTCGTGTCGCTAATTATCTGCAATCCGAGCTTGGCGTCAAAAAGGGCGACCGC
>JBDKTP010000026.1:0-4122 GCA_039680115.1 Rectinema sp. | reverse complement strand
GTTGCGATGATGCCTTCGTTTAGCGCCGCAATCGAGCTGCGCGACAACAAAAGGCTAAAAAGTGCCGTGGACGAGGCGTTTAGGCTCTCGCTGCTGATTTCGATACCTTCAGCGGTCGGCCTCTCTGTGCTTAGTAAGCCGATATTCTCGCTCTTTTTCCCCAGTGCGATCGACGGCTGGATGCTTATGGCAATAGGCTCTGTCGTGGTCGTTCTCTATTCCATAGTCCAGATTCAGGCAGGAATCTTACAGGCACTCAATAAGACGGGCTATTCCACACTGTCGCTGCTTATCGGCATTGTGGTGAAAATCGCCGTAAACTATTGGCTCATCTCTATTCCCTCGATCAACATAATGGGCGCGGTAATAGGCACCATCGTGTATTACATCGTGGCACTCTTGATCAACCTCATCTTCCTGCACCGCTTCTCGCCGGTTAAGACAAAAATAGCCAAACAGGCCGGTTTGCCACTTGCAGGTGCAGCCATTATGGGCGCAGCGGTATTTCTGGTGCATACTGGCCTAGACTTTGTATTCCGATTCGCTTTTGGGCATTTCGTTTCCAACGCGCTGGCGACTGCTGTAGCGATTATTGCAGGCGTCGTTGTGTATGCATTCTTTGTCATAAAGACAAAGGGAATCTCGGCAGAAGAAATCGCAGAGCTCCCCTCTGGCCAAAAGATCGTGGTTGCGCTTAAGCGCCTCAGGGTGCTCCCATAGGATTCTTTGATGAGGCAAGGGCCAGGCACTCGTAAAGCGTTCTCCCACCCTGGAAGCTCACCGAGCCTCGGCGCACGATACGCCATGTTCCATTTTGATAGGCACCCTCGCTTTCCAGTTTGTCCGTAAGCCCTGGGGTGTTCTCAACAAAATTGAGTACGTCCTTGTTTTGGGTGAGCGCTACCGGCTTTGGGCCTACACCAGCCACGATCGTCACCGGCTCCACAATGAGACCAGAAAGATCAAAGAGTGGTTGTGCCGCTGCCTGTGCAGATTTGGCCTGAAGCCTGATCATTCGGGCACGGGCATCTGGGCCAACAGTCTCCTTGGATGCCGCAATAAGGTCTAGCAGGTAGTTTCGCACATCATTGAGCTCTTTGATGGTGCTCACCTTCTCAGTTTCAGGAGAAGCCTTCAGCACCTTGGCGAGAATCGAAATCTCCCTCAGATAGTGGTTGCGCTGGTTAGCTGGAACGAGGTACATGATAATGATGGAGACTGGCTTACCGTCCGGCGCACCGTACTCTATGCCCGTGGGACTCCAGCCCACAACACACATAAGATCCTCATCGAAATCGACCCGTGCATGAGGGCAAGCCCAGCCCTTACCGATAGCGGTGTTCATCGAGGCTTCACGAGCCATGATGTTGCCCACAATGTCTGTCCCAGTCGGAATCTGTGGAAAAGCCTCTATAATGTGTGCAAGAAACTGCAACGCATGATCCTTGTCGTTCTCTGGCAACTCAAAAAGACGGCCTTCCTGCAGCGCATCGAGTATCGTATCCATAATCAGACTCCTTCAAATTTCTTAAAGTACCAGGACTTAACCTTGTGTGTAATAAATGAGTACAAGACAAGAAAGCCCAAAATCCAAATCCAGTAGGTGGCGGGCAATGTCACAAAGCCAAAAAGGGGCGCAAGCGGCGAGAATGGAAGCCAGATTCCTATCGCCATAACCACTAGAGTCGCAAAAAGCAGGGCACCTGAAGCATGGCTTTGCAAGAAAGGTATCTTGCGAGTTCGTATAATGTGGACAATGAGCGTCTGCGTGAGCAGCGATTCTACAAACCAACCAGTCTGGAATAAACTCACTAAAGACGCCTGTGCCGCCGGCGAAGAGCCGGGGCTTCCAAAGGCCTTTGCGCCAAAGAAAAACCACATAAGGGCGAACGTCGCATAGTCGAAAATCGAGCTAATGGGGCCAATCCGTACCATAAAACGCCGTATATTCGCGATATCCCATTTAACAGGCTTGGCTACCTGCTCGGGATCTACATTGTCCGAAGGAATAGCGGATTGAGAAAAGTCGTAAAGCAGATTATTGGCAAGAATCTGTACAGGCTGCATGGGCAGGAAAGGAAGCAGGAAACTTGCGCCAACCATGCTGAACATATTGCCAAAGTTGGAACTCGCGCTCATACGAATATACTTGATGATGTTTGCAAAGATGCGCCTGCCTTCCAGGATGCCTTCTTCCAGCACCAAAAGACTCTTTTCCAAAAGCACAATGTCCGCAGAGTCCTTTGCAACGTCGACTGCGGAATCGACAGAGATCCCCACGTCGGCGGCTTTGAGGGCCATGGTGTCGTTTATGCCGTCGCCCATGTACCCAACCACGTTACCCTGCTTGCGCAATTCCGCCACAATCTGCTCTTTTTGTGCAGGCGCGAGCTTTACGAAGACGTCGTAGTCCCTCACTTTCTGAGAAAAGTCAGCCACAGACAGCGCAGCAAGATCAGCTCCGGAGATGATTCTGTCGGCATTAATACCGACTTCCTGGCAGACCTTCTGCGTGACAAGCCCGTTGTCACCAGTCAGGACTTTGACTTTGACGCCCGCAGCGCCCAAGAGTCCAATGGCTTCGGTCGCAGACTCCTTAGGCGGATCCATGAAGGCAATATAACCAAGAAGTACCAGCTGGCTCTCGTCCGCCGTAGTAAAAGACGTCTTGTCCTTTGGGAATTCCCGATATGCTATGCCCAAAACCCTAAAACCTTCACGGTTCAGGCGCTCAACTTCCTCAAAAAGATCGGCACGGATCATGTCGATGAGTGGGTAAATCTCCTCGTCAATCTGGTACTGCGTGCAGCAGCTGTAGATTTCTTCCACCGCGCCCTTGCAAATAAGCACGTTGTCGCCTTCGTATTCGACCACGACCGACATGCGCCGCCTCTGGAAGTCGAAAGGCAGCTCGTCCACAAGCCGACAGTTGTCGACGTTGAGGTCAACATATTCGAGCACCGCCCGGTCCAGAAGGTTGCGCAGTCCAGTTTGAAAATAGCTGTTCAGGTACGCGTAATTGAGCACTTCGTCGCTTTTGTTGCCGATGATATCCTCGTGGTGTTCCAAGACGACCTTGTCCTGGGTGAGCGTGCCCGTCTTATCTGTACACAGGATATTCATGGCGCCTAAGTTCTGAATCGCGGGCAGGCGCTTGACGATGACCTTTCGCTTTGCCATGGAAAGCGCGCCCTTTGCAAGGTTGGTGGTGACGATCATCGGAAGCATTTCCGGAGTGAGCCCCACGGCGACCGACAAGGCGAAGAGAAGCGCCTCGAGCCAGTTGCCCTTGGTAATGCCGACGATCATGAAGACCAGCGACACCATGATAAGGCTCAAGCGCATCATCATGAGGGTGAAAGAGCGAATACCCTTATCGAAGTTGGTCTCTTCCCGCTTTTCCCCGAGGCGTTCGGAAATTGCACCAAAAACGGTGTGCATGCCGGTGTTAACGACTACGCCTTTTGCTGTGCCGCTCGTCACGGAGGTGCCCATAAAACAGGCGTTCTGCAAGGCCAACGCGGAGGTCGTGGGAGCCGCCGGAGCGGCGTTCTTTTCCACGGGCATCGATTCACCAGTGAGCGCAGACTCGCTCAAGAAGAAGTCTTTAGCAAAGATAAGCCTCAAGTCAGCCGGAACAATGGAGCCTGAATGCAAAAGCACGATGTCGCCTGGTACGACGTCGGAAATCTTGATTTCCTGTTCGTGCCCGTTTCGAAGTACAAAAACACGCGACTGAACGCGTTTGCCAAGTGCCTCTACTTCCTGATTAGATCGATGATCCAGGACATAGGAAGTCCCAACACTGAGCAAAATCATGGCACAGACGACAATCGCAGATGGGATCTGGCTCATTAGGAAGGAGACCGCGGCTATGACCAAGAGTTGAATGACGAGCGGACTTTTGAGTCGCTCAAAAATGTCAGCAAAAAAACTTAAATGCTTGGACCGCTGAAGCTCATTGGCACCAAATTCGCTTCTCCGCTCCTCGACCTCATCTTCGGTAAGACCGTTCGGATTAGCATGAAGCAAAGTCAGGGCTTCTTCAGGCGTCACGATACAGGCTTGAATAAGACGTTTTTCATCTTCCAGCTGTTGTTTCTTGACAACAGAAGAAAGGCC
>JBDKTP010000025.1:0-7570 GCA_039680115.1 Rectinema sp. | reverse complement strand
GCCTCATACTCATAAATAGTGACGTCTGGTGACGGTGACGCCAGGTTAGGTCAGGTCACGCCCGATCCTTCGACTTCTGATTCACCTTCTGATTCGCCATTTGATTCACCTTTTGGGTGCGGCGGACGGAAACCACTGAAGAAGCCAGGACCGCCACAATGATGATAACGCCACCCAGCATTGACCTCGCCGTGGGGCGCTCGCCTGTTGCCAAAAAGACCCATAAGGGATTCAAAATCGGTTCCAAAACCGCGATCAACATACTCTGCAAGGCAGTTATCCGCTTTATCGCGTAGCCCAAAAGTATGCTTGCCACACCCACCTGCAAAAGCCCTAAGCCCCCCACCGCAGCAAGCGACTTCAGACTCAAGACAGGCGCCGGCATAAAAATCGAAATGATACCGGCAATAACCGCCGCAAGAATATGGGCAAGGAACAAAGACGAAAGCGGATCCGCATCTTTTTGCTTGCGCAACAACACTGAGTTGAGCGCAAATGTCACTCCAGAGGCAACTGCAGCAAGATCGCCTATGAGGTCCCCGCCTTTCAGCGAATCCAGAAAAAACAACACCATGCCCACGCAGATCGCAGCCAGGGCCGCCCAGTGTTCAGGCGCAGGTTTTTCTTTGAGCATCGGCCCGCCCAAGATAGCCACATAAATAGGCGCCGTGTATTGCAACAAAATCGCATTGGCAGCAGTGGTATTCTTGTTCGCAAAGACAAAAAGCAACATTGTAGCCGCATATGCGAACGCCGCGCCTATCTGTGCGCCCGACCAGGTAATCTTGGGCTTGCGAATGCAAACCCAAATGAGAAGGGCCGCAATAAGACTTCTTGCGCAGGAAATAGCAAAAGGCTGCCAATCGATCATCTTGATGAAGATTCCTGCAAGACTCCAAAGAATGGAGCACACTACCATGGCTGCGATGCCCCGCACTTCCTGACTGTTGTGATCCATCTTAACCTCGTCACCGCTCATCTTAGCGCTCCAATTTCTGATACACGATACGATGAGGCCTGTCTGCGTCGATTCCTAAGAGCTCGCGCCTGAACTGCGCATATTCGGTCCAGTTTCCGTCAAACCAGCGTACCTGCGAGTCGCCCTCAAAGGCGAGAATATGCGTGCAGACTCGATCCAGGAACCAGCGGTCGTGGCTTACCACCAAAGCGGAGCCTGCAAACGTATCCAGAGCTTCCTCAAGCGCGCGCAAGGTGTTTACGTCCAGATCGTTCGTCGGTTCGTCCAGAAGCAGGACATTGGCGCCTACCTTTACCATCATCGCCAGATTAAGCCTATTCCGTTCTCCGCCGGAAAGCGAGCCCACTTTCTTCTGCTGATCCTGGCCCGAAAAATTGAACCAGCTGCAGTAAGCGCGACTGTTGATCTCCTTGCGTGGCCCGGCTTGTCCACCAGCTTTGGCGCCACCCTGTCCAGGGCCGCCTTTTCCGCCCTGCCCCGCCCCTAGCACGATGATGTCCAGCCCATCGCTGAGCTGCTCCCACACCGTCTTATCAGGATCGAGCGAAGCACGCATCTGATCGGCATACGCCATGACGACCGTGTCGCCCAACACAATGCTGCCGGAATCAGGGGTTTCCTGTCCCGTAATCAACTTGAGCAAAGTAGTTTTTCCTGCACCATTGGGACCGACAACGCCCACAACCGCACCTGGCGGAACCTCAAAATCGAGATTCTGGAAAAGCAGCTTGTCACCAAAAGACTTGCTCAGTTTGTCGGCCTTTATAACAACCTTGCCGAGCCGTGGCCCTGGCAGGATGGTGATCCTGGATTCGCGGATTTTCTCTTTGGTCTCTTCGGCCAGGAGTTTTTCGTACTGCTCGATGCGCGCCTTGCTCTTGGCATGGCGCCCCTTGGCGCTCATCGATATCCATTCAAGTTCGTGTGCCAGCGTGCGCGCGCGCTCGGACTCGCCCTTTTCTTCAATTTCGAGCCTGCGCTTTTTCTGTTCCAGCCAGCTGGAGTAATTGCCCTTCCAGGGGATACCCTCTCCGCGGTCCAGCTCGAGAATCCAACCGGCCACATTGTCCAGAAAATACCGGTCGTGCGTTACCGCGATGACCGTGCCTGCGTACTCGCGCAAGTGGCGCTCGAGCCAGGCGACTGTCTCCGCATCCAGATGGTTCGTGGGCTCGTCCAAGAGCAAAATATCGGGTTTTTGCAAGAGCAGCCTGCAAAGCGCGACACGGCGGCGCTCGCCTCCGGACAGCGTGTCCACAACCTGGTCTCCAGGAGGGCAGCGCAGCGCTTCCATGGCAAAATCCAGCCGCGAGTCCAGGTCCCAGGCGCCCAGCGCATCCAACTTTTCCTGGAGCGCCGCTTGCTTGGCCGCGAGCTTGTCAAAATCCGCATCAGGATCGCCAAACGCTTCGTTGACCTGGTCGAATTCTGCAAGAGCATCGACCACTTCCTGTACGCCCTCGCTCACCACCTCGCGCACTGTCTTGCCCGGTTCGAGGTAAGGCTCCTGCTCCAAAAATCCGACCGAGTAACCCGGCGCGCAGGAGATTTCTCCAGAAAACTCCGTGTCTCTCCCCGCGATGATACGCAACAGCGAAGATTTGCCTGACCCATTAAGGCCGATTACGCCGATTTTTGCGCCATAAAAGTATGATAAACTTATGTCTTTAAGTACTTGCTTTGTTCCGTACCGCTTGGATACGCGGTACATCGAGTAGATTATTTTCTTGTCATCGTAGGTGCTGGCCATGCCCTACTATAGCTATAAATCCAGAATTCGTCTTCCCCTTGGCCGGCACCTAGACTTGCACATTCGCGTGCTAAAAAGCGGGGATTATTTTTTCAGTTGATTCTGAAAGGCGCTAAGATGGTTCTCTGACGCATCCTTCAGTGTCTGGAAGAGCGCCCTGATGTCGGCATACGCGGCCGTCTGAACCTCCGGCTCGGCAAGGAACCTGGTGTACATGGCGATATTCTCGATCTCAGCCTGTACCCCTGCCTGATTGGCTTCCTCCAATGTTGAAGGGACCACAATTCTACTAGCTGCGTCGTCTGGCGGCACACTCAAATTGTATTTTGAGAATGCGCTCTTCAGATACGAAACATGGGTCTCCTCGGCGTCGACAATGTTGCTGAAGGGCCTCACATTCCCGAACTTTGCCAGAATGGCCTTGTACTCGGCTCGGGCCAGGTACTCGTCCTGAATTGCGTAGACGAGCATCTCCTGGATTGTGAGATCTTTATCCGCCTTCGCTGCAGCGGCGCCATACAGACCTTGTGTTGTAGCCGCATAAACTCCTGATGCCAGTACGCACAGCAAGAGGCCGACCACTAAGACTTTCTTCCTAGACCCTTTTGTCGATCCTTTCGTCATTGTCTCCGTGATTTCCATACATACTCCTTGTATTTTGGATATACGGGAAACACCGGGCTATAAAATATATTACACCTTGAATATCACATTTAATTGATATTTAAGGCTTATGTTATATACTGTTATGAGGCAGATGCTTCGATTTCTTTGAAATAGCGCACGGTCCGCACGCGCAGCTCCATGGTCGCATCGTCGTCGCAGACGAGGATGGCCTTGGGATGCAGCTGTAAGCAGCTCAACGTCCACATGTGATTGATGCCTTCTTCGACCGCCTTGTGCAGCGCCATGGCTTTGTTCTGCCCCGACACAAGAATCAGCACTTCGCGGGCATCCATGACAGTGCCCACCCCCACCGTAAGCGCGGTGGACGGCACCTTCTCGGGATCGTTATCGAAAAACCGGCTGTTGACCCGTTTTGTGTCCTCGGTGAGCGTTTTGACGCGCGTCCGCGACGATAAGGACGAGCCGGGTTCGTTGAACGCCATGTGGCCGTCCTCGCCCACACCGCCTACAAAAAGGTCGATGCCGCCGCAGAGCTGGATTTTCTCTTCATATTGGGCGCATTCCGCGTCCAGGTCCGGCGCCATGCCGTTCAGGATATGCACATTCTCTTTCTTTATATCTATATGAGAAAAAAAGTTATCCCACATAAACCTGTAATAGCTTTGAGGATGCTCAGGCGGCAGGCCCACGTACTCGTCCATATTGAACGTGATGACGTTCTTGAACGAAACCTTGCCCTGTTTATAAAAGTCGATGAGGTACCGATACATGCCAAGCGGCGTAGAGCCTGTCGGCAGGCCGAGCACAAAAGGCCTGGCAGGGCTTACCTGGCTCGCCCGACCGTTGGGCCCTATCTCCGCTGTGACAGCGTTAATCCTTGCCGCCACGTAGCTGGCAGCCCACACTGCCACTTCGTCGTAGCTATCCCTTATGACAACTCGCATGGCTTATCCTCAATCCTGATCAATATCATGATCTGCACGTGGAGTGGGCTTGCCCTCCAAAGCCTTGTTCGCACTGTCGGCGGCCGCAAAGGTTGAGTACACAAACTTCCCGTTCACCATAGTGGCCACTACATCAAAGTTGGGCGAAATAATAGTGAGATCGGCAATATAGTCAGGGCTCAGTTCCCCACGCCTGTCAAACTTGTGGATGCGGGCAGGGTTGGATGAGGCCATTTTTACGGCCGATTCCAGTGATATGCCATAGCTCACAAGGTTCGCAAGCCCTTCTATCATGGTGAGCGAACTCCCGGCGATAACGTCGTCGGTACAGCGCAAGAACACCTTGTCGCTCAAATAGACTTCTTCATTGTTGGCAAAAAATGGACCTTTGGCCTGCTTTGTAGGCTTGAGCGCATCGGTTACGAGCACGATATTGGTGTCCGGCTTATCGCGCACAAGAAGCCGCACCAGGTCCGGGTGCACATGCTTGCCGTCCGCAATGATCTCGCAGGACAAATCCGGTTGGATAAGAATAGCACCAACCGCGTTCGGGTTGCGGTGGTGCAGTTGGCTCATTGCATTGAACATGTGCGTTGAGTGGCGGATGCCTGCCTGCATACCCTCGATGATATTCTCGTAGGTGGCGTTCGTATGCCCTGCCTGGAGCACTATGCCCATTTTTATGCAATAGAGCGCAAGCTCCCGCATTCCTTTAAGCTCTGGCGCGACTGTCATGCTGATAATATGTCCATCGCTGGCTTCGTAGAGCTGGTTCATCAGGTCCAGATCCACCGGCTTTACCGACTCCGGTTTTTGTGCACCGAGCCGGTCTGGGGAAATGAATGGACCTTCCAAATGGATGCCAAGGATTGTCGCGCCACGTTCAAAGCCAATAGCGGCAGAAATTGCGCGTATTCCATTGAGCATCTCATCTGTGCTCATAGGATAAAGTGTTGGTATAAAAGAAGTTACTCCGTATTTGGCCAAGAGCTCCGACATGTGCAGAATCGAACTCGTGCTCAAATCCTCGGTGCCATAACCGCCAAAACCATGGATATGTGTGTCTATAAGGCCAGGTATCACGTAGTTTTGGCGTGCATCAATCACTATGTCAGAAGAGCCAAAGTGCTTTTGCTTAAAGCGCCGCTCCGAAAAAACGTCGGCAATCCTGTCTCCATCTATCAAAACGGCGCTATCTGGCATCTGCGCGTATCCAGAAACGACCGTGGCGTTATGAATACAGATCAGTGCCATTTAAAATACTCCCTTATTGAGCCTTATTGAGCAGCCGGAGTTGGTGCAGTCTGAGTAGCATCACCCGCAACAGTGTCAGCCGAGGAAGAAGCATCCGCGCTGCCCTGAGTAGCCTCAGTCAGCTTGTCAGTCCATTCTTTTTGCATGGACTTAATCATGTCGAAAACCTGATGCCCTTCCGGATAAGATTTCTTAAAGTAGCTCTCTGCCTTGGAGAGATCGATAAGCGCCTGGGTAAGCCGCTCCGGAGTCTCACCAACCTCGACGTCGAGGAGCGCACGATAGAAATACAAGGCTGCATATGCATCGTCTGGCTGTTCTTTTGTGAGGTTGCGATTCAAATAGTTGAATGCAGAGGTCGGATCGTTTGCGGAGAGCCATGTGGAAACCAAAGAACGCACGACGTCCGGGTTGCCCGGGTACGAAGCGGTAACAGCGTCCGCCGCCTTGTTCGCTGCAGCTGCATCACTAAAGTTTACCGCCACAAGATGGCGTACCAGGGTGGGATAATACTGGTCCGGAAAATCATTCTCAAAACCGTCCAAATACGCATTGAGCATGTCCCGGTTCGATAGCGCCAGACCGGCCTCTATGCCGACCACATAGCCATTTGCAAGCATCGAGCGGTCATTTTTGTCTGCAATGATCTTGTCAGCGAGCGCAGGCATGGACTGATAGTCGCCAAGCCCATAGTAGGTATCGGCCAATCTGAGGGTCAGCGCGAGGTTGTCGGGGTCAGTTTCCATTGCCTTGAGAATTACATTCTTGGCGCCTTCCCAGCTCTGGGAGGCAACCAGCATCTCTGAATACCGATCCAGACTTACCGGCGTATAAAGATCATAGGCATATGCCCTTTCGAATTCGGTAGCGCCGTCGTTCAGGATCGTTGTGTCGTCCAAGAGCCACTGACCCTGATAATTCTTCCATACGTCATAATAGTAGTTGCCGAGCATATACGAGAGAACCGGCGGAATTTCCTCACCCTTCTCCTCCAAACTGCTGGCAATCGTCGCCGGTGAAAAGTCGATTGGCTCTATTGGGTCACTTGTGCCCTCTTCGCGCAGAGTCGCAAGGTCCTTGCCTTCCGGAACATCGGTAAAAACAAACGAGACGTGCATGGCAGTTTGCAGATAGCCGTCCAAAGCGACTCTGATTTTTTCTGCAAAAACATAGGGATTGCTATTGTCTGCATCGGCTTGAGAAAGCAGAGCCCAGGCCGAGGCCCATTTGCCTTGTTCTATCAGCGCTTCGCTATTCTTTATTGTGTCTTGATCTGTGGCTGGAGCATCCCTGAAAAGCGCAAGCACTTCAGCTTGAGTGTGCACGCCGCTTTGCGGCTCGACCTTCTCTGCAAATTGAACTTCGCTTTCCGCCTGTGCGTCGCCCTGTGCCTGCACTGCTGGTTCAGCCTGGTCTTGCGCAAAAACGCCCATGGGCACGACGAGGCAAAAGGCAATCGCAACCGCTATAATTCCATTCTTCATGGAGAATTTCATCTGATCTCCTTCTCGCGCCCTCTGTATTCGAACTTATGAACACTCAAATCTACAGGCACGATTTCAATGCATACTATAACAACAATAATAGCATACTATTACGGCCTTCGCATACATATCTTGCAGAAGCAACCGGTTTTTGTGTAGCATTTCTCCCTCAAGATCCATGCAAGCGAGGAACCAAGGGCTTCAGACCGGATCAAGGACACCTTTACATGAGCGACACCGAAGATGCAACACCGAACAAATTTGTAAAAATAGGCTTGGCCGCAAAAAACGACCTCGACTCCGATGTAAATGAATTTGACCACAGCGTGCTTGCGCAGAACCTCCAAGCATTATCCACTATCTATGACGAAATTGCCCAAAAACAGCAGGATTTTTCGGATTCCGTACGTAGGAAGGGCCTTGTCGTCGCCTGTCCAACCGGGTGCGGCTTATGCTGCCAACACTTTATCCCCGACGTGCTTCCAGTGGAAGCTGACTTTCTGTCCTATTACCTCATCCTGCGCAGACCGAC
>JBDKTP010000024.1:0-19412 GCA_039680115.1 Rectinema sp. | reverse complement strand
TGATCGTTTCCAGACTTGCACCCCAGTTCTCTTTGATCCATGCCAGCTGTTCGGCAAGCGAATTGGGTGCCATTTTTGCAGGTAGACGCAGCAGGCTTATGATGTCCTGTTCCATGCCGGTGGGGCCGAAGGTTGGCATTGTCTTACTGACGTTCTCTATTGCAGCGATGGCCTCAAGGTAGAGCGTATTTGTAGTCAGCGTATCCGGAACTGGCTGGTCTTTTCTGTCGCCATCGTCGAAAAGAAAGCGGAACGGAGCAAACGCTGGATTCTCGTTGGCGAGGCGCAGAAGAATCATTTCTTCCAAAACGAGCTCTCTATTGGACACGCCATTGTTCTGGCCCGTGGGTTGGTCGCCCGTTTTTGTTGCGCCAGGATCGCCCCGTGAAATGGAGGCTAACCAGTTTTCGTAATCTGTAACGCCGCGATACACGTCGCGGGGAGGAAATTCTCTTCCAAACTCTTTGAGCAACTTTTCGTAGTTGCCCCTGCCGAGTTTGGCAATCACCGCCAGCTCGAATTCGCGAATTGCGTCCTTTTTTGTTGTCTCGCGGTATAGTTCGAAAACAAGATGCAAGATCTCATCGATAAGAGCCATTGCGTTGAGGTTACCGGCGCTGATTTTTGAGACGTCCTGGCCTTTTATCGTGCCAAAAGTCCGCATCTTTTCAGCCAACACCCGTGCGGAGAGGAAGTCCGGGAGTATCAGGTTGCCGGTAGTTCTGAAAAGCGAGGCCTGTGTCCCTAAAAGCGAGCGAATATCTGCCCTTATGTGGAACTCCATAATCCGGTCGCCACAGTATGGCTGTACGCCTTTTGTTGTACCTAACCACGATCCTGACCTGAGCTTTGCCGGGGACTCAGGTAAAAGCCTGAGCCGACAGACCAGCACTTTCTCGTCTCTTGGGTTTTCCAGGGCGGGGACTGCCTTAGCTTGCACCTGTGTTTTGTGGATTGCTTCCATACCTTTGACTATAGTCTGTCAAAGGCCTCTACACAAGTTGGAATCGTTTTTCGTCACAAGAAAACGAACGATCGCTTTCAACACTACACAGGGCGCTTCATGGCTGTTATACTGGTTTATGAGCCTGAGCTGTGTGGAGGCGAACGTGTCTGTTTCTGTCGAGCACGAAAAGAGAAAAAACGAGATCCTGGATAAGGCGCTGGAAGTTTTTGAAATCGAGGGCTACAAAGATACCACTTTTCAGAAAATTGCAGAACGTTGTGGCATTACGCGGACCATCCTGTATCTTTATTTCGACAACAAGACTGACATTTTCAATGCCTGCATAAAACGTTTCTTGAGCAAGCTGGAATCTGAACTGGTCGAGGTTGCCAACAGCAAAAGTTTGTCGTCGCACGACAAACTGCTCAGGATAAGCACCCTGGTTGTCGAGATTTGCCAGGACGAAACGCGGATGCTCTCTGTTATTGTCGATTACCTGTTGCGCCTTAAGTCCGGCGGCGGCGATCCGGACGAAAAAATACGGCGCAGAACCATAAAAATGCGTCACATTTTTGCCTACGTCCTCATTGAAGGCAAGAATCGCGGCGAATTCTCCAAAGAAATCTCCGTCAAAGCCGCCTGTGAGCTTTTTTATGCCCTTATAGAGGCGGTGGTTTTTAGGCTGACAGTCCGCGGCAAGAAGGAAATTCAAAACCTTCAGGAACCATTGGAGCTCCTGGTTTCAAGGTTGAGCCCTGCCGGCGGGCATCGCGCTAGTCCTCAGGATTAGTGCTGGTCTCCTACGCCTGAACTTCCGCCCAAGTCCAGAAGCGGCATGGCCTTGGCCTGGTCTTGTGTCAGAAGCCCAAACCTGACCTTGTCCATCATGGAAGAGCGTGCCACAACTTTTGCGGTAAAAAGGCTCGAGATGTTCTTCTCGTAGGTGAGGATGCGCGAAATATAGTCCAGTGTCTTTACGGGTGCGCCTTTCTGGGCTACGCGCGTTTTGCCGGCGTTATACATCGCCAAGGCGGCCACCTCATTTCCCGTGGTGTCAAGCGCGTGTTTTAGGTACTTAAGCCCTTCCTTTGCGTTGTATTGTGGATCGAACGCCTGTTGTTCGGTCATTTTGGGGAAGGTTAAGGAATTGAGCTGAAATAGGCCACGGTCCACTGTGTTGTCGTTGATGTTCACAGCCTTTGGGTTAAAGCGACTTTCCTCGTATGCCAGGGCAAAAGCGAGGCTTGTGGGTACTCTCTGCTTTACGGCGTTGTCTAAAATTGCGATTGCAATAGGCTTTGAATCTGTAAGCTCTGCGAAAAAGTCAACGACTATTGGTTTTGTTTCCGACTTACTATAGTAGAGCGCGATTGTGTCGGCAGTACTTTTTTCTTCTATACTTTCCGGCAAGCGCTCGGTGTTGGTGACGAGGGCAAGTACCTCGCTATCGATCTGCATGTCCCTGCTGGAAGCCTGCGTGCACGATGATAAAAGCAGCAGAACTAGACTGAATGCCGCGCATAAGAACACCGCCCCTTTGGACCTTTGTTGCTTATAGTACGGTTTCCTCAAATAAGAACTCCTTGATTCTTTTTCCCCCTCAAAACCCCAAAAGAATATAGAACAGCATTTTTATGGATATTGAAAACTTGGTCAAGAGGTCGACAATGATATGATAATTTTTTACTAAATAAGAAATAAGTAAAATGCGACAAATCTATCCCGATCTTCTGGCATGCCACAAACTGCTCTTTTGGGCTTAACAAGGTGCCTTTTTGGCCACATACTTCTGCGTATGTCCAGAAGCAAGGCGCCTGCCAAACGCGAGTCTCTGCTTGCTGCAGCCAAGCGGTTTTTTGCAACGAAAGGTTACGAAAACACCTCCATGCAGGACTTGGCTACCGAGGTCGGCGTGCCGGTAGGTAGCGTCTACACATATTTTGCCTCAAAACAAGCGCTTCTTACTGCCGTTATAGAAGAAGGTTGGGCAGAATTCTCGAATCAGCTTACGCAGGGCCTGTCGGCATATGAGACATATGAGACATCAGGCGACAGTGCATCTGCTGCACTTCAAAAGCTTTCGTTTTTGATCGAGGTGGCGCTTCCGCGTCTGTTTGCAGATGTGGACCTTATCTCCATTCTCTTTGCAGAGGCTGGGAGGGCGTCCAGTTTGGAGCCAAAGCTCAATCAGCTTACTGAACTGGTCATATCGATCATCGAGGCTTATCAAAAAAGCAAGGGGCCACCCCAAGTTTTGGACCGACAGGCAATCAAAACTGAGCTTGCCATCTTGTTCCTGGGAAGCCTGGAAGCGGTGCGGCTCCAAGCCCATGCGGGGATTGGAGTCCAGGCTCAGGATGTACTTGTGGTCCTGCAAAATGTTGTGGAAGCCACGTTGGGGTGTTCGCTTCCTAGGTTATGAATAGCCAGTGGTGACAGGAATTGGCAAGAATGAGCTTTTCCGCAGCACCCATCTGTGGGCTGCCGGCCTTACTAATCTCACCCATGGCACGTATTTGTCTGTTTTGCACTGAACTTCCCGATAATAGTCCTCAAGACTCTTGCTTCTGAAGTGCAGCACCGAGTCCGCAAAATCCGAATCCTCATACCAACCGCAGTGAAAACCCGACTGAGCAAAGGCGCAGTCCGGAAGGAAGCCAGAATCTCCCAGGCCAAAATAACTAAAGATCCTATCAAGATAAGCGCGAAATGTCGTGCGGCAGGCTGCCCCACCACCTATATCGAAGACCCTCGTTTCGGGCAAGGCTTCCCTTGTGGCAGCGTGAGCAAAGGCGCGTCCGGCATCCGCTGTGTGCACCACCTCGAGCCTGGTCTTTGGTGGCATGTGAAACATGAGTGGATCGAATTGGAGCCATTCGGGCGACACGACATAGGAGAGACGCAAAACCAGGGCAGGTACCCCAGAGTCAAGGACGAGTTTTTCGCTTTCTATCTTTGTTTTACTGTAGATATCCGAAGGCTGGAACGCATCGCTCGTTTTGATCCAAAAGTCCTCAAGCCGATCGCCATACGTGGCAATACTGGAAGCCAGTACCAGGCGCGCGGGCTTTTCCAGGCCTGCATTGGCATCGATGACGTTTTTTGTTCCTCCTACATTGATTTGCCATGTGACTTCCGAATTCCTGTCTGAGGCAGGAGGAATCAGTGCGGCAAGGTGAATGATTGCATCCGGCAATCCAGCACCCTGAAGATGGTCAAGCGCATTCTTAACGTCTTCATAATTCCTAATATCGCAATAGATTATTTTGGTTCTCTCTCTTTCTGAAGGGTAGAGCCTGCGCAGAAAGCTCTGAGCGCTTCTGCAGGCTGCAGGCGCCTCAAGTATGGTAACCGAGTGCCCCTCTTCAAGGCAGGCCTTTACGGTACTTTTTCCCACGTTTCCAAGGCCACCAGTCACCACAATATTCATGTAAGGCCTCCTTAGCCTGAGGGCTCCCGCTGTAGCTTCTTATTGCTTCTTATTGCCTTTCCAGCCACGAACCACGTATAAACTTGTTTCCCGCCACATCTCTAAAATAAATGAATGCTCATTCAAGTAACAGAAAATCTTTCTGCCAAGGTTAAGTGATGCTCGAGTCGTACCCCTTATTGACGCTATTTGCTTCGCCAAAGTAAACTTGCGCCCATGATTACCATCAATGAACTGCGCTCCAAATACATAGAATTCTTCAAGTCGAAAGGCCATGTCGAAATAAGTGGTAAATCGCTCATTCCAGAGAACGACCCGACCGTACTCTTTACCACGGCCGGTATGCACCCCCTTGTGCCTTATCTCTTGGGCGAGCCACACCCTGCAGGCAAGCGCTTGACCGATTATCAGAAGTGCATCCGCACAGGCGATATAGACGCGGTGGGGGACACAAGCCACCTCACCTTCTTCGAAATGCTCGGCAACTGGTCGCTTGGCGACTACTTTAAGAAAGATGCGATTTCCTGGTCATTCGAGTTTCTAACGAGTCCTAAATACCTTGGCATTCCTGTGGAAAAGCTTTCGGTCACGGTATTTGCCGGGGACGAGACTATCCCGCGGGACGAAGAATCCGCTGCTATCTGGAAGTCGCTCGGGCTTCCCGAAGATCACATCTATTTCCTGCCAAAAGAAGACAACTGGTGGGGCCCTGCAGGAGAGACTGGTCCCTGTGGCCCTGATACCGAAATGTTCGTAGACACCGGCAAGGAAGCCTGCGGGCCGGAGTGCAGGCCAGGCTGCCATTGTGGCAAGTATTTTGAAATCTGGAACGACGTTTTCATGCAGTACAACAAGAATTCCGCGGGTAAGTATGAGCCGCTCGCCGCTCCTTGTGTGGATACCGGCATGGGCATAGAGCGAACTGTTGCAATGCTGCAGGGCAAGGATTCAGTCTACGACACTGAGGCTTTTACGCCCATTTTAGCCCTGCTTGGGGATATGTCGGGCAAGCAGTATGGTGCGCTAGAGAATGATCCGGAAGTGGATAAGAGCTTCAGGATCGTTGCGGACCATGTGCGCGCCGCTACCTTTATCCTCGGAGATCCCAAAGCAGTCATGCCTTCCAATGTTGGCGCAGGCTATGTGCTCAGGCGCCTCATCCGCCGCGCGGTTCGCCATGGCAAAAAGCTCGGCATCGAAGGGGTATTCCTCGCCAAACCCGCCGAAGTTGTGATTCAGAATTACCGAGGGGCTTACCCTGAGCTTGCGGAAAACCGCGAACGCATCCTCCAGGAACTCACGCGTGAAGAAGAAAAGTTCCTGGAAACCCTTCAAAAAGGCGAAAAAGAGTTTGAGAAAATGCTGCCCAACCTGCTCAAGAATCCTCAAAAGATCATGTCCGGCAGGCTTGCATTCAAACTTTACGACACGTATGGCTTTCCGATCGAACTCACCGAAGAGCTTGCAGCGGAGAATGGGCTCAAGGTCAATCGGGAAGAATTCGATGAGGCGTACAAGAAACACCAGGACCTTTCCCGCGCGGGGAGTGAACAGGTCTTCAAGGGTGGCCTAGCAGATCATTCCGAAATTTCAACGCGGTATCATACGGCAACGCACCTTCTACATAAGGCCTTACGCATCGTACTTGGCGATCACGTTGCCCAGAAGGGCAGCAACATCACCGCGGAACGCGTCCGCTTCGATTTTTCTCACCCCTCACCCATGACCAGAGAGGAAATCGCCAGGGTCGAGCAGATCGTCAACGAACAGATTCAGCGCGACTTGCCCGTGACAATGGAGATGATGCCACTCGAGGACGCAAAAAAAGCAGGTGCCATAGCCCTCTTTGGCGAAAAGTACGAACCGATCGTCAAGGTTTATACGATTGGTGACTTTTCAAAAGAAGTCTGCGGAGGGCCACATGTGACCCACACCGGCGAGCTTGGAAAGTTCAAAATCATAAAGGAGCAGTCCTCCAGCGCGGGGGTACGGCGAATCTACGCGGTTCTGGAATAACTGGGGTAAGCGTAAGAAAACTGCCCTTGAGCTGCGCATCTGTACCAAACGCTAAACCTGATTTTAAGAGCCTTGCTCTTTCATGGCCCTCAGACCCTGGAAGACAAGGCCTTTTTCTTCTCTGATGGTGCGCAGAATCCACGGCCCTACACAGGCTCTTTGCTCCCACCAGACTTGACGTACAAAACTCTCAAGACCTTCCTCTATACTTAAAAAATCGTCCTGACCCCACTGACAGAAAACATAGTCTTGAGCTGGCAGAACACAGGAATCAGGTTCGTCCGTTCGGAACGGTATCAAAACCACGCCCCCTGCAAAAACAGGCTCAGGAAGCGGCGTTGCGAGTTTAGGGCCCTGCGCTTCGTTATCCACGACGAGCTCGTCGTCACCAAAGAGCTTGATGCTGTCCATGTCAGTTGAGGCACTGGCTGAATAGAAAAGGGGCTTCTGCAAGTGCAAACGGTATAATGTAAGCTCGGCCATGACGGGTATTCTGCTCAGGAACCGTCGCTTTAACAAGTCCTTGTCGGAGGACCTAATGGAGACTATCTGGAAATAAATCCTGCGTCGTGATACGCTTCTTACCTAATGGAACTCTTAGACAGCATCCAATCTCCGGCTGACCTCAAGGGTTTGACCGGTAAAGAATTATATAGACTTGCGGCCGAGATCCGGCAACGAATTATCACAACTGTAAAGACAAACGGCGGGCATCTTGCTTCAAATCTTGGCGTCGTCGAATTGACCATTGCCCTGCATCGGGTTTTTGAATCTCCGGTCGACGAAATAGTGTGGGATACTGGCCATCAGAGCTATGCACACAAATTGCTTACTGGGCGTTGCGCCGGGTTTTCCCAGATCCGCAAAAAGGGAGGGTTGTCTGGCTTTCCAAAGCGATCGGAGAGCCCGCACGATATCGTCAACACAGGGCACGCCTCCACATCACTTTCCTCTGCGCTTGGCCTTCTGGAAGCCAAACGTAGAAAGCAAGAACCCGGTTGCGTGGTCGCTGTCATTGGGGATGGGGCACTTTCAGGCGGCATGGCGCTGGAGGCGCTTGGCAACGTCAGTCAGCTCAAATTACCACTCATCATCATCTTAAACGACAACAAGATGTCTATTTCTCCCAATGTGGGTGCAATTTCCCGCTACCTGTCGCGATTGTCTGCCAGTTCGCGGTACCAGTCATTTCGAACGGCGTTTGATAACGGAGTGGCAAGCATTCCGCGGGTCGGCGGTACACTTTTGGGGATTGTCAATCGAACAAAGCGCGCCATCAAGGCCATCTTCTTTAAAGACAACTTCTTTTCCGATTTGGGCTTTGAATACGTAGGGCCTATCGATGGACACAATCTGCCCGTGCTTATAAGCGTTTTTGAACAAGTCAAAGAATTGAACCGGCCTGTTGTTGTACATGTGCTTACAAAGAAAGGAAAAGGTTTTGAAAGGGCAGAAGAAGACCCCGAGACTTTTCATGGCGTGGCACCCTGGAGTGCACGGAACGTTACTATCCGGCAGAATCCGTCTTTTACACAGGTTTTTGCCCAGACAATGACACAGCTTGCGGCGTCGAATCCGGATGTCGTTGCCGTTACTGCAGCCATGTGCCTTGGCACAGGCCTCGAGGGCATGAAAACCGAATTTCCCAACCGCGTTTATGATGTGGGCATCGCGGAGCAACATGCCGTTACCTTTGCGGCCGGCCTCGCGGTGGGTGGCCTAAAGCCAGTTGTAGCCATCTACTCGACCTTTTTACAGCGCGCAGTCGACCAAGTGTGGCACGACGTCGCCCTTAACAAGTTGCCGGTCATCTTTGCGTTGGACAGATCCGGCGCGGTGGGCGAAGATGGAGAAACACACCAGGGGATTTATGACCTGCCGCTTTTTAAGTCTATGCCTAACATGACTATTTTTGCGCCGTCTTGTGCTGCCGAAATGCGCATGGCTTTACAGGCTGGTTTGGACTCCTGCGGTCCAACGCTCATCCGCTACCCAAAGGCTCAAGTCGAGAACGACGACCCTGCGAGTAAGTCGCCTCTTCAGCCCGGTCGTGGCGTGTTCCTCCGCAAGAGACAGGCTGCCAAGACTCTGGTTTGCGGGCTCGGTCCGCTTGCTCACGTTGCTGCCAGGGTTTCCGATCGCCTTGCAGCAGAGGGGTTTACTGTTGACGTTTACTCTATCCGCTTCGTTCGTCCATTGGACCAGGCTTTCTTGGCTTCCATTTGCACGCACTACACATCAATTCTGACGGTCGAAGATGGTGTCGCTGCTGGCGGCGTTGGAGAGAGTATTGTCTCTCTACTTGCGCAACATTCAATACGGGCGCAGTTTACGGTGCTTGGCTTTGACGCTGTGCCCGCTCCTCAAGCAACCCGGGAGGAACTTTTGCACGACGCCCATCTTGACGAACCAGGGCTCTACGCTACGCTCAAAGCCACTTTTGCAGATCAAACGCATACTCAAAACTCCGAAGAGGTTACTCAAGTTCATGAATCTTATTACGTTGCCCAGAGGTAGGACACTCGACTTACGCCAAAGGCCGCTCGTCATGGGTATCCTCAATCTTACCCCTGATTCTTTTTTCCCGGGAAGTAGGATTCAGGATCCAGAAGTTGCGGCCAAAAGGGCGCTCAGCCTACTGGAAGAAGGGGCGGACATTCTGGACTTAGGTGCGGAATCTACCCGTCCCGGTTCCGAAGAGATCTCGGAAGAAGAAGAATTGCGCAGGCTGCTACCAGCGCTTAAAGCCATTAGGGCAACGTCAGCTGCCGTTATATCCATCGATACACGCCACGCAGGGGTGGCAAAAGCCGCGTTGGACGAGGGCGCCGACATAATCAACGATATATCCGCGCTGCAGGATCCGGCTATGACAGAAATTGTCGCCAGGAGCGGGGCAGCAGTTGTACTCATGCACATGTTGGGGAACCCCACACACATGCAAGAGAACCCTGTTTACGTGGATTGTGCCCAAGAAGTGCTGGCTTTTTTACTCAACCGGGCCAGAGAAGTTATCGAAGCCGGTGTAAAACCATCTCAGATTATTCTGGATCCAGGGTTGGGCTTCGGGAAAAAGGTCGAGCACAACCTGGACATCATGCGGCGGCTTTCTCTCTTTGTTAAGTCAGGTTATCCTGTCTTAATAGGTGCATCACGCAAGCGGACGATAGGCGAAATAACTGGCAAGCCTGTAGAAGAGCGCCTGGCAGGCAGCATTGGAGCAGCCTGCGCTGCCTGTGCGCAAGGTGCAAGCATCGTGCGGGTGCACGATGTTGGTGCCACCAAAGATGCCCTTGCTGTCTTTAAGGCCATGATGCCCGACAAAAACGACAGACCCTAGGAGCAGGAATGGATATCAGTGCGATTTCCACGTTTTTCTCGACTTATATCAGCCCCGTGCTCGATGTCCTTTTACTTGCCTTTCTTATCTACAAAACGTATGAAATCCTCGTAAAAACTCAGGCCATCCAGCTGATAAAAGGCCTTCTCATTGTTGCGGGCATTTATGCTGTGGCCTTTTTTTTGAGGCTTCCCACGGTCAGTTGGCTTATGGGAATACTCGCGCCTGGCCTCCTTGTGGGTTTGGCCATAGTTTTTCAACCCGAATTGCGCAAGATTTTTATGCGACTTGGCCAAGGCAAGCTCTTTAGGTCAGGGCCACAGCCCAAGGCGAGTCAGATTGAGGCCGTCGTAACTTCGTGTGAAATCCTCTCGCAGATGCGTAGGGGCGCCCTCATAGTTTTTAGCAGGAATGTCAGTCTAAAAGAAATCAGCGATCGTGGCGTTAAACTCGATGCGATTCTCTCTTCAAGCCTTATCGTGTCCATCTTTGCGCACGACAATCCCCTGCATGATGGCGCGGTTATTATTCAAGGCGGCAGAATCGCTTCGGCAGCCTGCTTTCTGCCACTTTCCGATCAGCAGGACATCAAAAAGAGCTTTGGCAGCCGACATCGCGCGGCCCTCGGCATGAGCGAGGAATCCGATGCGGTGGTGATGGTTGTGTCGGAAGAAACAGGCGCAATTTCGCTTGCCTACGATTCCAAACTCTACTATGGGTTGAATGGCGAGCAGATCAGAACCAAGTTGGCCAAACTTCTCGAGTTCGGCAGCCTGGACGAGCAGGACGAAGCGCAAGGTCAGGCCTATGCAGACTAAGAAGTTGTTTAAGTCTTTCTTTTCGGACTGGCCAGCCAAGGTGCTGTCTCTCGTCCTGGCACTGTTTCTTACTCTGTTTTTTCAACTCACCCGTTTGGAACAGCGTTCACTCAACATACCGCTCTCCGTATCCGTCAACGACGAGATGGCGCCGTCGAGCGAGTATCCCCAAACCATAAAAGTCACGCTGCGCGGCGAACGGGACGCAATCTATGCAGTTGGGGAGGATGATCTTTCGGCTTCTTTGGATCTTACCTCTCTCAAGTCCGAGGGAGTATATAGGGTGCCTGTTCGCCTTACAAAGCGGGGGAATGCACTTGAGGTTGACCCTCTTGAAATAAAAGCTGAGCCCTCAGAGATTGCGATTGGTATCGAAAAACGTGTCGCCAAAAAGGTGCCCATTACACCAGCGTTCAAGGGTTTTTTGGAGTCAGGTTACGAACTTGCATCGTTCGAGATTTCGCCCACAGAAGTGACGATTTCCGGGCCGGCAGGGCTCGTGGCACGGACCACGGAGATTGCCACTGATACGATCGAGCTTGGCGGCAAAAAGTCAGATTTTACGGTGAACGTCAGACTTGCAAAAAAGGACTCTTTGCTCCAAATTGAGGGCAAAGACACGGTTGTCTTTTCTGCAAAGGTTAGGCAGTCGCTGGAAGCCAAGACGTTTACAGGAATCCCCATTTCAGTCACTGGGCTTTCGCCTACACTCGTCCTGGCTGACCTGTTGCCTACGGGCAACGCTCGAGTTCATGTGCCCCAGGATATACAAAAACCAGTGGATCCGACCACGATACTTTCCGTGGATCTCTCTCAGTTTACAAAGCCGGGTATTTATACGGTCGAAGTTGCAGCTAACCTGCCGGAAGGTAGTGTAATAGAGACCTACGAACCTCAAACCTTGACCATTCGACTGCAGAGTGCCAATCCGGGGACCTTGGGCAGGACGTTTGGCTTATTGCCGGGACAGTCGTTTGATCAGCCTTCTAGCAACTCAGGCGCAAATACAGGCAGCAATCCTGGCGGTACCTCATCCGGTAGCGGGGCGCCACAAGGCGAGGGAAGGTAGACTTCAATGGTTTCAGGAATTTCAGGAATTTCAGGTGTGGGGATAGACCTTGTCCGCATAGAGCGCATTGCGCGCTGGATGGAAAGACCAGGCATGGTTGAGAGGTTTTTCCATCCAGAGGAGATAGACGCTGCCACGTCGCGTGGAGCAGGGGCTGCTGCATCTCTTGCAGCACGATTTGCGGCCAAAGAAGCGTTTGGAAAGGCACTTGGAACAGGCCTTGCCGGACTGGAACTGCGGGATATTTGGGTCCACAACGACGAGCGAGGGCAGCCATTCATTACGCTTCAGGGGAGCTCGGCCGAACTTTTTGCGGCGCAGGGCGGAGGGACAGTGCATTGCTCACTTTCCCACGAAAAAGACTACGCCATAGCGCTTGTGGTCATTGAGACGAAACACCAGGAAAACACACTAAACGGATAGGAGAGGCCCTGACAAGCGTGAAGAATCAAAGCAAAACGGACTATCAACCCGACAAGGGAAAGAATCAGGTGGGTTTACGACCCATCCAACTCAAACTTGCCTATGATGGCACCGATTTTTCGGGTTGGCAGCGGCAAAAAGACGCCCGTTCTGTCCAGGAAGAGCTGGAAAAAGCGCTTGCGACCATGCACGGTCATGCGGTCGATGTCACAGGTGCCGGCAGAACTGACGCTGGCGTGCATGCACTGGGCCAGGTGGCAGGGTTCTATACCGATATTGCCTCAATACCCGCAGATCGGTTTGTACTCGCACTCAATGCATTGTTGCCAAAGGACTTGCGTGTAATGAGCTCTTGCGAGGCGAATGCCGATTTTCACGCTCGTTTTGACGCGTCCATGCGGACCTATCGATATTTTGTTACCTGCGCACATACACCCAGCCCAATTGCGCTGCGTTACTCGTGGTTTTGGCCGCACAGGCCCGATATCTCGATGCTGAACGCGATGGCTTCAAGTTTTTTGGGAGAACACGATTTTTCTGCCTTTGCCTCGATAAAGGACGGGAGCGTGTCGAGGTTTCGATATGTGGAGGCGTCGAGTTTCTGGTTTGAGGGTGATCTTCTTGTGTATCAGATTTCAGCCAACGCGTTTCTGTGGAGGATGGTACGCTCGCTTGTGGGGACGATGATGCGTGTCTCTTCTGAAGCAAAAACAGAGAAAGAAGCAGGCAGCACTATGCTGGAGATTCTAAACTCGCAAAAGCGTGCATTGGCCGGGCCGACCGCGCCGCCGCAGGGCCTTTTTTTGTGGAATGTAGAGTACGGGGAGCGCACGCGCGGCACAAAGACCCCGCGCCGCAGGCCGGCTTCCGCGCCGCAGGCCCCCCTCGAGCCGGGCCCGCCACCCACTCTGGGGCCCAACCCATGACCGCCCCTGGCGCACGCCGGTGGCAGGGCACCGCCCGCTCTGGGGGCCTGCGCGTTGACAAGTACCTGGCCGACGTGGAGCGCGTGCTTTCCCGCTCGCAGCTCAAGGCGCGGTCGGCCCGCGTCTTCGTCAACACTCGCCCACAACGCCTCTCCTACAAGCTCAAAGCAGGCGACAGCATCGAAGTGATCTGGACTGAGGAACCTACACATTCTTTTTCGGCTGAGAACATTCCCTTGAATATCCTCTACGAAGACGAGAATGTCTTTGTGATCAACAAAGCGCAGGGTATGGTCACGCACCCTGCAAACGGAAACTGGACAGGTACCGTCGCCAACGCCGTGCTGGGCCTTGAGGCCGCCCGAGCCCAGCCCGCTGCCCGAGCCCAGCCCGCCGTTCTGGCCCAGTCAGTTCCATCGGAATTGAGCGCTTCTGCAACTGTGGCACGCGGTGGCATTGTGCACAGGCTCGACAAAGACACTTCGGGCGTCCTCATTGTTGCGCGCAACGCCGAGGCCCAAGCCTTTCTCTCCGATCAATTCCGCAACCGCCAGGCCCATAAACTCTATGTGGCCATCGTCCAGGGCACGCCGCCACAGCTTTCTGGCCGCATCGACAACCAGCTCGGCCGCGACAAGCGCGACCGCAAGAAGTTTTCGTCCGTGCTTTCGGGTGGCAGACGCGCTGTCACCGACTACAAAGTGGTTTCACGCTGGGCTATTGACGGCGTCGTGCGCTATTCGGTTGTAGTTCTTTTTCCAAGAACCGGCAGAACACACCAATTGCGTGTTCACATGGCCGAATTGCGTTGTCCTATTGTTGGTGACCCCTTGTATGGTAAAAAAGATAGACTCTTGCCCGACGCTACGCTGTTACTCCACGCGCACAAACTCAAGATACGCGTGCCGGGCCATAACGAAGACTCGGTCTTTACGGCTCCACTCCCACAGCGCTTCTTCGATGCCCTAAAAATAATCAGGGCTTCCTGCCTGCCTATGGAGAATCGGTCCTAAAAACAACACCTGCAAAAAAGTGGTAAACTTAAAGAGACTGGCCTAAAACACAGTCGCCCCAAAAAACAAAACCCCTCCGCGGTCGAGAGGGGTTTTATCAGCTTTGAAGACGCTTAGTAGCGGCGCGGGCGGAAATTGCCACCGTCGCGGCGCGGTTTGTCTTCCGCTTCATTGACGCGGAGTTGCCGGCCCATGAACTCAAAACCGTTGAGAGCATCGATAGCTTTCTGGGCTTCGTCATCATTAGCCATTTCGACAAAACCAAAGCCTTTTGCTTTGCCGGTGTAGCGGTCAACAATAATGTTGACTGAGGTAACTTCGCCATACTGAGCGAAAAGATCACGAAGCTGATTCTCAGCGGTTGCGTAATTCATGTTACCGACATAAACCTTCTTAGACATGCGGAAAAACCTCAAATAAGGCCATCATCCTGGAATGACGGCACCGGATCCGTCCGCCTAGGGCGAACGTACTGTTACCTTAGAAGAGCGACAATACACCCCAAGCGTCTTCAAAGCAGGAATTTGAGGCTAGTAATAATGATGCGTAGGTCTTTCCGAATGGAGTGGTAAGATGAGCAGAAGCTTTTAAAAATCCGACCGCGGAATCTTCAAAGCTAAAAACAAAGGAACGACGATGCATGAGAAGCCATTTCTACCTTAAAAACGGGGAGCTTGCTCCCTCCTAATGTACCTGGCGACGCCAAAGCGTTACCATACAGGGAGTATACGTAACTTTTCGGATCGACGTCAACTGTTTTTTGCGAGTTTTTGACCTTTTCTTTTGCCTTGACAAAGAATTTCGCATCCGTATAATCAAAATCGACGGCATTTTAAGTTTTGGGGGGACAAATGGCACCTTTAGTATTGTATATTGCCCTTCCCGTTGCCGGCTTGATTCTGGGGTGGACGATCCGCTGGCTTTATGCCAGATTTCAACTCACAGCTGCTGAAAATGAAGCAGAGCGTATAAAACAGGACGCAATTAAAGAGGCCGAAGCGCAGAAAAAAGAGATCCTGGTAGAGGCGAAAGATCAGCTCATTCGAGAACGTAACCAGCAGGAACGGGAGTATCGTGAGCGTCGCATCGAGTTGCAGAAACTCGAGCGCAGGCTCACACAAAAAGAAGAGAACGTTGATAGCAAAATCGAGGCGTTAGAAAAACAGGAGGCCATGCTCAAATCGCGGGAAAAGACAATCACGGATCGCGAGATTGAGCTGGCGGACCAGGAGAACCGTTACCGGCAGGAGTTGGAACGCATCTCCGGGCTCACCGCCGAAGAAGCCAAGCGCACTATCATGCAGAGCATGGAGAACGAGGCAAAGCGGGACGCACAGATTCTTATCAACAAAATCGATCAGGAAGCGCAACTCACCGCAGAAAAGCGGACGCAGGACATCCTTGTCACTACGATGCAGCGCATAGCGACCGACGTCACGGCAGAGACCACGGTGAGCTCAGTCAGCTTGCCATCTGACGAGATGAAAGGCCGCATCATCGGCAGGGAAGGGCGCAACATCAGGACCTTGGAAACGCTGACCGGCGTGGACGTTATCATAGACGATACGCCAGAGGCTGTAGTCATCTCGTGTTTCGATCCTGTGCGGAGAGAAATTGCCCGGGTAGCGCTGGAGCGGCTCATTGCCGACGGCAGGATTCACCCTGCGCGCATCGAGGAGATGGTGCAGAAGGTCACGCGCGAGATTTCTCAGAAGATCTACGACGAGGGCGAGAAGGTCGTGTTCGATCTGGGCCTGCACAACATGGCACCAGAACTCATTCGGGCTTTGGGACGGTTGTACTTTAGAACGAGCTATGGTCAGAACGTGCTCGCACACTCCAAAGAAGTTGCGGTCATTGCAGGGCTACTAGCTTCGGAACTGGGGCTCAACCGCGAGATAGCCAAGCGCGGCGCGCTCCTGCACGATATCGGCAAGGGCATTGAGACCGACGGCGACCAAAACCACGCCGAAATGGGCATGGAACTCGTGCGCAAACTCGGCGAAGACCCGCGCGTCATCAACGCCATAGGTGCGCACCACAACGATATCGAGCCCAATTGTCCGGAGAGTGTCCTTGTGCAGATCGCGGACGCCATTTCGGCCGCAAGGCCAGGAGCGCGCCGCGAGACTTTAGACAACTACATCAAGCGGCTTGAGAATCTCGAGTCTATTGCGGAGAGTTTTGCCGGCGTTGACAAGGCCTATGCTATTCAAGCAGGTAGAGAGCTCAGAATTCTGGTCAATTACGAAAATGTCTCGGACGATCAGGCCAAGGAACTGTGCAAGAGTATCGCCAAAAAGATCGAAAGCGACCTGCGCTATCCAGGAAGGATAAAGGTTACTATTATTCGGGAGACTCGAATTGTTGAGTATGCGCGATAGCCTCTTGTCTGTCGCCTTTATGTCGATGCAAGAGTAGTGGGAGTACCCCGTTGTCTGAAGCACCAGCTACGATAATCATGTTGGGAGATGTTGTCGGCCCGCCCGGTTTGCGGGCCGTTTTTACACATTTGCCCTCTTTTGTCAAAAAAACGAACGCCGATCTCGTTGTGGCGAATGGCGAGAACGCGCAGCGTGGTTTTGGCATTGGCAAAGCTGAGCTGGAGGCTCTGCGTGGCAGCGGGGTGAATGTGGTAACAAGCGGCAACCACGTGTGGGAGCGCGCCGAAGCCGCGGAGATCCTTGCAAGTGAAGATGCTTTGTTGCGCCCTGCCAATTATCCGGAAGGGCTTCCCGGCAAAGGTATCTGCCACGTTTCTGGCCGCAAATACGAATGGCTCATTGTTAACCTGCAAGGTCGAGACGAACTCTATCCTATCGATTGCCCTTTTAGGACCGCTGACGAGATCGTCAACAGAGCCAGAAAGGAACACCCCGCGGCGTTCATTGTGGTCGACTTCCATGCGGAGAATCCTGAAGAAAAGGAAGCGCTTGCCTGGCACCTCGATGGCAAAGTGAGCGCGCTCGCGGGCACGCACACGCACGTGCAGACTGCCGATGAGCGGATTTTCCCAAAGGGGACGGGCTACCTTACGGATTTAGGGATGTCGGGCCCTGTGGATTCGATCATTGGTGTAAAAAAGGATATTTGCATTAAGCGTTCTTTAAGTCAGATGCCGCTCAAAATGGAGACGGCCGAGGGCGCGGCGAGCGTTCAGGGTGTGATCTTCAGTGTTGACCCTGTGTCCAAGGCTTGCGTTGGTATTGAGCGGTTCGAACTAAAGTGAATTGTCTTGGACCCTTCTCTGAACGGGCCAAATCTTACAATGCGGGCGCAGGTTTATCTTGACAGAACAGCCCAAATTGCGCTATAAACCAGGTGTTACGTGCGGCGATGGTGGAATTGGTAGACACGCTAGCTTGAGGTGCTAGTGCCGAGAGGCATGGAAGTTCAAGTCTTCTTCGCCGCAATTTTTTCTGGTGTATTGAGTTAAGATTCCTAAAGCTTCTCTGTCCTACTTTTAAAGCATAAGAACAAAAATGCTCCTCAAGGGATCGCTTTTTGGCTTTTTCCTCATTGAAGCCGAATGATGAACCTCTAGTGTCCACCTCTTCGTCCAGACCAAAAGGATGCTGTAGTGATTCAGCATCCTTTTGTTTTTGCTTGATTATAATCGTACTCTCAATGTGAAAAGGCATTATTTAACCGTTGGAAATGTGAGCTGTGCTGTCAGGTTAGCAAGTGATCCATCGTCATTGTACTGGTACAAATCGTAGGAATCTGTCTTGCCTGTAGTAATAACAGCAAAAGTCCTTGTTAAGTCGCGATTTACAGCGCTCGGATCAACCCAGGAGCCGTCGTTTACGACCAGAATTCCATTACTAAATGTTTGAGCCATGGGCACATGTGTGTGACCGAAAACTACGGTCTGAATACCTTGGCCCTCGTATTGAATTGATTCTTGTTTTGCAAAATAGCTGGCATCTGGATTTAGCTGCGCCATGGCTGCATCAATAAAACTACTATGCACTCTTACGCCATTGTTTGTTTGTATCTGCTCCCAAGATCTTTGGAAATCTTTGAAGACAGCCGGTGTGCTGATTGTTCCGTCAGATTGCAGTACCGGATAAAGGTCTGCCTCGGAGAGCTTGGCGTTAAAGCCGTAATTCTTAAGGTTAAACACCTTGTCGTCAAATCGTTCGATATTTGTAAAGGAGTTCATGCTACTATACCAAAATGAGTTGTAAACATAAGCTCCGTATTGGTCGACATTGGTCTTACTGGGTGCCGCAGGGAGATCGGGAATCATTTTGTTGATAACCGGCATGCCTTGTAAGAACCAGCTTGTGCCCAAACGCGCATAAAAATAACCAGGCGGCAGAAGAGGGGTGCTTGTGAGGCTTTTGTTATCGACGGTGTCAGGCGCTGAGAAAACATCATAGCGATGACCGTGTTCTATGGCTATTTCGTTGTTGTCACCTGTTATGTAGACGCCCATTCCATCCTTGCCAACAAATTCAATGTTCGGCATAACTTGTTTTAAGGTGTCTTCCAGAAGGGTCAGGTCATGGTTTCCGGGAACGTACACAAGCTTAACACCTGTGTTTGATAAAGCTCTTAAGGCATCTATAACACCTTTATTACTGGCGATACATTGCTTGTAATACTCTTGTGAATCAGTAGACACAGGATAGTTTAAGGGCAATATCCACTCGTCAAGGAAATCACCGGCGATCACGAGCTCTCTTATGCTCTTCGTGTGTCCCACACGATTAATGAAATCGATAAGGTAAGGGATGTTCTCTTTGTTCTCAGAGATTTTGTCGTTGACGCCAAGATGGAGGTCGCTGATAACAACAATTTTGTCGCGAGTAGTTCCTACATCCCAAAGTGGATTTTCAGTTGGATTCTGAACCGGATCCTTGTCATCAGTTGTTGCAAAGACACTTGTTGCCAGAATAGTTGTTGCCATAAAGCACGCAAATATCGCGGTGAGTGCTTTTTTCACGCGGTCCCCCCTTCCTTTTGCGAACATGCCATAATAATGACATCAAATAAACTGAGGGGTACTGTCGTTTCGGGATTTTTGCTGCTTAGCGTCAAAATCCGGCCATTATTCCGTACCACGACCGTTCCCTAGCCCGAACAACTGAAGCCCGAACAATTGAACCAATCAGATTTCTCGGCGACACCGACAAATAGATGTATAAACCCGGTGTGCTTAGCTGTCAAGTTTTGATATAGGCGGTTCTCTACTCCGCGCCGAACGGATAGGATCACTACAGAAACTGAACAAGGCGGAGAACTCAAACCAACCCCGACACTGCTCTCTTCTTTCTTCAGCGTCGATCCTCGATTGCCTCATTAAATGAACCGATGAGCAAGGTGAGCGCAGGCCGCAGGCCGCTGCCCGATCCCACAAGACCGACGCCGGCAAAGGCCCCGAGTTGGTTTGTAAGCTTTGCGCCGGCACCGACTGTGCCCGACC
>JBDKTP010000023.1:0-3191 GCA_039680115.1 Rectinema sp. | reverse complement strand
CTCGAGTCGCTCCTTGGTGCGGACTACATCGATGTAATTCCGGTTGGTTTCCCTGCAACAGGGTTCCTCGGTGCAACGCGCCGCAAAGGCAATTACGCAATGCAAGAGTGCAACTGGGGTCCTGATTATGCGGATCCCGAAACTTATACCGACCCCTTTGTGGCAGGCTCGAATTACAACTGGCCAGAGATGGCTGTAGGCTACATGCAACCCAATGGCAAGACCGTCTACGAAAATATGGTCAATCAGGCCAAGGCCGAAGTCGTCAATATTGCCAAGCGCTACGAGCTTTTTGCAAAAGCGGAAGCCTATTTCATCGGCGAAGCATTTGTCATTCCGTATTCCATCGGTGGTGGCGGCTTTATAGCCTCCAAACTCGAACCATTCTCATATCCATTTGCGCCGTTCGGCATGTCGATACTCAAGTACAAGGGACAGACTGTGTTGTCCAAGCCACTGTCAACTGAGGAGTACAATAAGCTCAAAGCCAAATGGGAGGCGGAGCGGGTCGAGGCGCTCAAGAAGTCCAAGTTCTGATGTTTTGAGCATGATTTTAAGAGCGGTCTTTTAGCGGGCGCATGGAGATTATTCGATGACGAAATATGTCCTGAAACGGATTGGGCAGTCGCTCGTAACTTTGTTCATCGTCGTTTCAGTGGTGTTTCTTCTTATGCGGCTTTTGCCGGTCGAGGGGTATTTCGGCGACGGGTACGACAAACTCACGCCGGAGCAACGCACCGCGGCTTTGGAACACATGGGGCTTCTGGACCCGTGGTATGTGCAACTTGGGCGCTTCTATCTGAACCTTGCAAAAGGCGATCTGGGTACGTCGATTATTTATAGGCGCGACGTGCCAGTCCTGGAAATCATAGCGCCGCGCATACCCTACTCGGTCTATTTTGGCGTAGCCGCAACAGCTATCGCGCTCGTCTTTGGGTTGGCTCTAGGCATCGCAATGGCAAGGAAAAAGGGCAAGACAGTAGATAAAGTCGGCACAGGGTACATTGTACTTGTCAACGCCGTGCCGTCTGCTGTTTACCTGCTTTTTATTCAGCTGTATCTGACGAGCTTTTTTTCTTTGCCCTTGCTTTTCGACCGGTATCAGGTAAAAAGCTGGATTCTGCCAACAATCTCGCTTTCTTTGGGTGGAATGGCGGGCTATGCCATGTGGATGCGCCGCTATATGGTAGACGAGCTCAACAAGGACTATATCAAGCTCGCCATGTCCAAGGGCCTGCCGGAAAAGAAAATTATGGTGCGCCATGTAATGCGCAACGCCTTTGTCCCTATGGCTCAGTATCTTCCTGCTGCAATTCTGTCTACTATTTCTGGCTCGATTTATATTGAGTCGCTCTATTCTATTCCTGGGATGGGTGGGCTCTTGGTGGATGTCATCCAACGCCAGGATAACCCGATGGTGCAGGCACTGGTGCTCATTTTTTCTTCGGTGGGAATTATAGGCCTCTTTTTGGGTGATATTCTAATGGCGGTTTTCGACCCAAGGATAAAGCTCGTGAAAGGGGAGGGCTCGAGATGAAAAGAACTCTGCCCGAAGCGATCGATCCTTCTCTTTTTGCCTTTGCTGAATTCGACGAAAATGCAGCCGAACGAATAGGCTACTCCAATTACTCCTACTGGCGCTCGACTTTTCAGGTGTTTAAGAAAAACAAAGTGGCTTTGGTTGCAACCTGGATTCTGGCTGTGTTGCTTGCGTTTACGTTTGTGCAGCCTCTATTGCCGGGGCAAAAGTCACCGACAAAAATCAATATAGACCCAGCCACGCAGATGCAGATGCGTAACAGGGCACCGGACGCCGAGTACTGGTTTGGCACGAATTCGATTGGACAAGACCTCTGGGCACGCATTTGGAGCGGCACTCGTACAAGCCTTCTCATCGGAATCATCGTTGGAATCATCGAAATGGTGGTGGGCATTATCTATGGAGCGCTATGGGGATATGTTCGGAGGCTGGATCACGCTCTTACCGAGGTCTATAACGTACTTAACAATATTCCCACGACAATAATTCTTTTGTTGATGGCCTATATTCTGCGGCCCGGCTTCAGAACGATGATAATCGCGATGTGCGTAACAGGATGGCTGGGGCTTGCGCGTTTTGTGCGGAATCAGATTGTCATCATAAGAGATAGGGAATACAACCTTGCATCGCGTTGCCTTGGGACTTCGACATGGCGGATCATTACGCACAACCTTTTGCCGTACCTCGTGTCGGTAATTATGCTGCAAATGGCTCTCTCTATTCCAAGCACGATCGGCTGGGAGGTTTTTCTGACGTATATAGGTCTGGGTCTACCGGTGAACATCCCCTCGCTTGGCAATTTGGTCAATGAAGGCCGCCTTATAATGATGTCGCCAGAATTGCGGTATCAGCTGATTTTCCCGACCATCGTGCTTTCGATTATCACGATTTCGTTTTATCTGCTGGGCAACGCATTTGCCGATGCATCTGACCCGCGCAACCACGTGTAGAGGCTTGAAAATGGATGTGGACAAAAACGCCAACAATAAGACGTTCGCTGCCGTGGACGAAACAATCTTGGATGTCCAGGACCTTGTCATAAAATTCAATCTGCGGGGACAGGTGCTTACGGCAATACGCGGTGCAAATATGTCGGTGCGGCGGGGCGAAACCCTCGCGATCGTTGGAGAGTCGGGGTCAGGTAAGTCGGTGCTGACAAAGTCTTTTATTGGCATGTTGGACAAGAACGGCTGGGTGGATTCGGGTTCGATTCTTTTTGAGGGTGTAGACCTTGCTCACTACAAAACTGAAAAAGAGTGGCTGAGCATCCGCGGCAAAAAGATTTCGATGGTTTTTCAGGATCCGATGACGTCGCTCAATCCGCTCAAGCCCATAGGCAAACAGATTGCGGAAGTCTATGAACTTCATCACGGCATGGATGCAAAATGTGCGGAACAGGAGGCCATAGCGATGCTGGACCGTGTGGGCATCACGGAGGCAGACAAGCGGCACAAACAATATCCGCATGAGTTCTCTGGTGGTATGCGCCAGCGGGTAGTAATTGCAATCGCAATGGCATGTCAGCCTGAAGTCCTAATCTGCGATGAACCGACGACGGCGCTCGACGTGACTATTCAGGCCCAGATTCTGGACTTGATTCGTTCATTGCAGGCGGAATTCGGCTTTACTACGATCTATATAACGCATGACC
>JBDKTP010000022.1:0-26297 GCA_039680115.1 Rectinema sp. | reverse complement strand
TGCACGCGGGCACGCGGAAATTGGCGGTGGGCCCGCCCACGTCGTGGATGTAGCCCTTGAAGTCGGGAAGGCGAGTGAGTTCGTGCGCCTCTTGGAGGATGGCGGGGCGGCTGCGGGAGCTGATATTTCGGCCCTGATGGAAGGTGAGGGCGCAGAAGGAGCAGGCGCCGAAGCAGCCGCGCGACGAGGTGAGGGAGAATTTGACTTCGGCAAGGGCGGGCACACCGCCAAAAGAGTCGTAGGCAGGGTGCCACTGGCGCTCGTAGGGGAGCGCATAGACAGTATCCATTTCCTCTTGCGTGAGGGGCAGCGCCGGGCGCTCCTGAATGACGATGCGCTCTCCGTAAGGCTCAATAAGAGGAGCCGCCGAAAGTGGATCGGAATTCTTGTACTGCAGAGAGAACGATTCCGCATAAGCCCGTTTGGCAAACTCGTCGGAACCGTCGAGAGCGGAAAAATCGGGCAACACAAGGGCGTCGTGCAGATCAGGCCTTTGCGCCAGGACGACCTCAAGCGGCGTTGTTCCTGTCTGCCCTATGTGTAGGGCGTGCACAGTGCCACGTATGCCGGAAAGGTTTGGCTTTGCCTCAGCCTTTGCAGGATTGGTGCGCTTGTCGTTTACGGCGCCCAATGCCGTGCTGCCAGAAGTTCGCGCTGCATTGTCTGAATTCTGTGCGGCACTATCCGAATTGTGTGCGGCACTAAAGTGGGCGAGGCGGTCCATTATCTCCACAATCTGGCGCTCGCCCATGCCATAGACTAAAATATCGGCTTTTGAATCGAGAAGAATCGATTTGCGGATTGTGTCCGACCAATAATCGTAATGTGACAGCCTTCGAAGGCTTGCTTCAAGGCCACCCACAATAATGGGTACGCCTTTGTACGCCTGTCGGCACATACCTGAGTAAGCAATAAGCGCACGGTCGGGTCGGGCGTTGGCTCTGCCTTTAAGGCCTGGTCCGATCGAACCATCGCCACGCAAACAGAGCGATTTGTCGCCGCCCGGGGCGTAATCGTCCTCGGAGCGTGGCTTTTTGTTCGCTGTATAATTGGAAACCATCGAGTCCACACTGCCGGCGCTGACCAAAAAGGCAAGGCGCGGCCGGCCGAGCAGGCGGAATGCGGCGACGTCGTCGGGGTCTGGGCGCGCGAGTATGCCGACGCGGTAGCCACGGGCGGCGAGCAGCTGGCCGATTATCGTTGTGCCAAAGGAACTGTGATCGACATACGCGTCCCCGGTGACAATTATCGCGTCCAAATCGCCTGGTTTTAGGCCAGCGGCCTTGAGTTCCGCTTCCGATGTAAACAAGAATGACATAGCTGTCCGATTATAGCTAAATTGCCGATTGTTCGCTATGCTCTGGAATAATGAATCAACAGAGTCTTTCTTTGCTGGCCTTCGTGTTTGTAGTTGTCCTCCTGTTTGTCGGCGGGCTCCTCATAGGCCTCTTTCTGGGAAGGCGCAACGGCCGTCTGGAAGCCGAGAGAGGCTTGCCAGAGCAGCTTCAGGCCGAGCGCTCCGATGCGCTCAAACGCTCCCGGGCCACACTTGGCGGGCAGGTAGCAGAGCAACTCGCGCCCTACCTGCCGAATTTTCCCTGTGATCCTCAGGACGTACGCTTTGTGGGTAAGCCTGTCGATTTTGTCGCTTTTTCTGGCGCTTCAAAGGGCGAGGTGGACGAAATCGTCTTTGTCGAGGTCAAAACCGGCAACGCAAGTCTGTCGAGGGTAGAGCGCAGCATCCGCGACGCCATTGTAGAAGGCAAGGTTCGCTGGGTCGAATATCGCATCCCGCTCGAGACGGCGCAAGATTGACACGCGGCGCAAGACTGACACAAGACTGACAGGCGACGTTGGTGCCCAGTCGGGCGTCAGGATTCCAGATTCTCGTAGCGGATGGAGCTCCAGCGGCCAAAAGCTACCCACAGCGCAAGGTCTGCAACCGCGAAAACTGCCGCAAGACCTAGTGCATAGCCATATCGTGGCAGCTTCAAGACATAGCAGAGGTACCCAAGGCCAAAAAGCAGGGCCACACCCGCAAAAAGCCAAATAACAACGTTTGGATTCTGTTTCAGCGCCGCGATAGGGTTATTCCATTTTAACCTTGGGAACGCCACATCGAGCCAGAGTCCACCCATATTCAATGCAAACGAGACCACCAGGGCAAGCACCAGACCGATCAGAGTGTCCGTAGTAGTAACTGGCAGGAAGACTCGCATCACGGCAACGCCAACAAGACAGCTTGCCACTGAAAAAAGCTCCGCATGCACAATCTTGGCCCCAAAATACTGTCGCGCCGAGATTGGCAGGGATTTTATCCAGGCAAGCGCATGGGCGTCCCTGGAGAGCGCAGAATCTGCAATACTTGTAGACAGGCTTAAGAAAAGCGCGAGGGCAGCCGGTAACAGGTAGCCGCCCGGTCCTTCCAAAAGCGGTGCAAGGGCGCCGAATGCTTCCTGAAAAGAAGCGCGTTGCGTAAAGTACACGACAATAAGTATGAGCGGGATGAGTAGTACCACAAAGGGCCCATTCAAAAAATAGCTTGGCTCGCGGTTCATGAGTCTGACCTCGCGCTGGACAAGGGCCCGCATTGTAGATTTTTGTCTAAAGACATTTGTCGCAGCGTCCTGCTTGAATCGTGGGCCCGTTTTTTGTCTTACCAAGGTGGCCTCGCCAAAACTCATTAGACACTCGGCATAAGGCTTTGAAAGGAAGATAGTGATCGGCATTACAACAAGAACTCCAAGGCCGAAATTCGCCAGGGTCGTGCCAAGAGTACCGAGCCATACAAGAACGTTTGATAATACTGGAGACCCCACCAGTGCTGGCAACCGCAACGAGGATGCCACGGTCAGGGCCTTCCACGCGAGGAACGACGGCAGACAGAGTCTCCCTATTCGACTCATAATCTGATTTGTCAGGCCTTGTGTGCCTAAACTCTGCGTGGTACCGGGAGAAACGGCGACCATCCCAGCGCCCGACTGCATCAGAATATTCAAGCATAAGGCAAAGGCAACACCGATAAAGCTGCTCACATAGAAAATGGTGTTGTGGTTTCTGAAGAGCTTTGACGCTTTCATGAGAGGGATAAGGAGAAGATATGCCAGGGCGCTGGGAATTATCGGAATGGCGAGCGCATTAAGCACACCAGCAATCCAGTAAAGGAGAGGGCTGGCTTCGTAAACTCCATATGTAATTACAGGTATTAGAAATACAAATACTCCAAAGAGTGACTCCAGGAGGTACACAGTCATCATTTTGGCGCCAAGAAGTTCGGCGGGCGCTATGGGCATCGAAAGGAAGGCAGCTTCAGAAGCTGCTCCTGAGAAAAACGAAAGCGCAGTCAGGAGCGAGAAAATAAACACCATAATAAATGCAGAAGTCGAGGCATTGAAGAGCATTAAGTCCTGCGAACCCAAGGGCTTCAGAATTTTGTACTGTGCAATGCTCGATTCCACAAAGACAAAGCCAATATCGAGGACTAGAAAAAGCGCAAGAAAAACAATGCCCAGTGTTTTTGCGATGGTCTTTGGGCGTTTTGCCTCGCGCTTCGAAGGGAAAGAAAAATCGAAAGTCGACCGCAGGAAGAGGCGCACAAGGCTCAAAAAGTTCGAGCTCATCGACCTACCCCGTCTGTTTCGTCGACGAGTTCGAGGAACAGTTCCTCGAGGCTCTGACTTGTGGCATCCTGAGCTCCCTCGCTGGCACGCAAGTCCCGCAGCGACTCTAGTGTGCCCACGAAAAGGATTTTTCCTTTGTTGATGATGGCGAGCTCGTCGCATATTTTTTCTGCCACTTCCATGACGTGTGTGGAGAAGAACACACATTTGCCTTCGGCTGTTCTCTGGCGCATGATTTCTTTCATGTGGAAGGAAGCCTCAGGATCAAGGCCGACCATGGGCTCATCCAGGATCCAGTTCTGCGGGTCGTGCACCAGGCTTGCAATGATGGCGACTTTCTGCTTCATTCCGCGGCTTAAGGACGCAATCGGGTTGGCCAGGACGTCAGCAATCTGAAAGGTCGTGGCAAGAGAATCGATGCGTTCTTTGCGCAATGCCGTGGGAACGCGATAAATATCGGCCACAAAATTGATGTATTCGAGCGCTTTGAGTCTGCCGAATATCTCGGGGTTGTCGTTGACAAGGCCAATCCGCCGCTTAGCAGCGAGCGGGGCTTTTGTCATGGAAATTCCATCTATCTTTATGGTGCCGCTGTCAGCTTGGAGGGCGCCGCAGGTGAGTTTGATGGTGGTCGTTTTGCCGGCGCCGTTAGGGCCGAGAAAACCAAAGATGACACCGTCTGGGACGGTCAGCGTAAGAGTGTCCACCGCCTTCGATGAGCTTTTGGCGTAGGTTTTTGACAGATTGTCGAGTTCGATCACGGGCTGCGCCTCTTTCGTCGTAGTTTTATCTTGAGCATGAGTATAGTATGCTGCGTGATATGCATCTACGTAGGTCGTCTATGCCGCAGGCAAATATGCGCCTCATGTGTTTCTATGCACGGTGGCTATGTTCACGGCGCACGCTGCGCCATGGTGGCCACATTCACGGTTTTAGCTGTACTTAGGAATACAAGCGTATCAGATTGAGGAGAATCTTATGTTGTTAAAAGAAATTATTGATATCATTCCAGGCGAAAGGGCAGGCGGGTGGTCGGATGATACGCAGGTCTCTGGCGTCTATACCTCCGACTTGCTTTCCGATGTAATGGCGCACGCGAAGGATGGGCAGGCGCTGGTGACGATTCAGGCGCACAAGAACACGGTGGCAGTGGCCACACTGGTGGGATTGCCGCTCATCGTTATTTGCAATAACCGCGAGTTGCCGCAGGATATGGTAGAATCCGCGGCGCAGGAAGGCGTCGCAATCCTCCGCACGAGTTTGAATCAATATGAGGTGTCGGGGCGGCTTTGGGAGGCCTTTAGGCGATGATCTTGAAGGCGGATCTGCACAATCATTCGTGTTTGAGCCCGTGTGCAAGTCTAGAGATGTCGCCTGCGCTGATAGCGGCCCGAGAGCGCGCCGCGGGGGTGAATGTGGGGGCGCTGACGGACCACAATGCGGCGTTCAATGTGCCGGCGTTCGCGCTAAGCTGCGCGCGCGAAGGGGTTCTGCCGCTCTTTGGCATGGAACTCAATCCGCGCGAAGAAGCTCATCTATTGGTGCTGTTCGCCGCGCCTCGCCTCGCCCTCGAGTTTGCCCGGCGCGTCGTTGCGCCCCTTTTGCCCTCAATCCCTCTTCGCCCCGACGTTTTCGGCGACCAAGTCGTTGTCGATGCCGACGAAACCATCCTTTCCTTCTACGACCTCTGGCTCGGCTCGGCGCTCGACGCCGGCTTCGACGAGCTTGCACGCCTTGCCGCCAGGGCCGGAGCCCTGGTTATTCCTGCCCATGTGGACCGCCCTGCAATGTCTGTCTATAGTCAGCTGGGTTTTCTGCCTGCCGGTCCCTACGACGCGGTCGAGTCCATCGGACCTATTCCAGTCTCGCTTTCCCGCGATTTTGCGGTGATTTCAGATTCCGATGCGCATTATCCTGAGCATATAGCCCGCCGCCCCTTCCAAATCGAGCTTCCCGACGAACCAGTCGTCGAGCTTCAAAGTGCACTTTTTCAATTTGCCAGGTGTGAGCTGTCTTATGGGGATTCCATCAATTCGGACGTTCCACCAACGTCGCTCTTTGATTTCTTATTAAATTCTGATTTAGTAAATACTTATCCTGAAAAACAAGCGCTCGACTTTATCTCTGGTTTTCGCACTGCTCTGCACGGAAAAAACGTAAAGCCGACCCATGTGAGTCGGCCTTTGGTTTCTTGACGTTCGGGTTTGCTGGACGTTCAGGTTTCCCTGACGTTCACTGGCGCTTTGGCATACTCTGTAACTTCATTCCGGCCATACGAGCTCCATCTGAATGGGCTTTTCCAACATCAAAATGTCGAACAAAGGAAGCTTGGCCTTAAAGGTTTGACCGTTAATCGTTCCACCTTTGCCCGACGTCGCCGTCTTTGGTAGCGTTACCGTCACGTCCAAGGTACATGCATCGAAAGCGGGCATCGCCTTTTTCCCGATAATCACGGTTTCCAGATTGGTCCTGTAGTCCTGTGCACTTACTGGATCCTTGTCCAATGCAGGCGGGTTGAGGTTTTCAATCAGGCTCTGGTCCATTCCCGGGAAAAGCTGATACGCCGCACTGGCATTGTCTTTTGTGATGTTCACCGCCAGTTTGTGCTGGCTCGGCGTGCTGCCGTAGGCGGCGATTTTTTCAAAAGTGATCATGCCGGTGGGCACCAGCGAGGTGTCTTTCACAAGCGCACGAATGTCAGACACCCATAGTACCGCAGTCATAGAGTTGGGGCTGCCCGACGAGGCATCGATCAGTTGAATCGATTTTCTCGTGCTGAACTCCTGTTTGATTCTTTCAATATCAAAAAGATTGGCTTTGGGTGAAACATCGCTCAGCTGGCGAACGCGCGCAGCGAGTGTCTCAGGCACGTCGATTCTGAGAGCCACCCTGGCGCTGGAATCGTTCCTGATGGTTGTGTCCACTTTTCCGGAGCAAGAAACGATTGAGAACAATACTGCCAACAAACCAACGAGTAACATACCGTTCCTGTAGTTTTTAGCTGATTTCATTCTGCCGCTTCCTTTGTATGTATTTCAAAATTGTCTTCTACTTTGTACATCTTGTTACATCCATCTTGCAATTTCGCATCTTTAATTCCACATCTTTAAGGCTTTCGGGAATAGACCGGCATGGGTCTCGTGCTTTGATGCAACATAATCTCGCCGACGCGGTCCAAAGTTGCCTGACCTTCCAAACTCAAGCGTCTGAACGTCGAATGACTCACCAGAATATCCTGATGCAATTCTCTGCAAAGCGAATCGAGCCGTGCCGCAATCGCCACGGTGTCCCCAAATACCGAGTACTGATATTCATCAGGGGGTCCGAGCTGTGCTGCAACCACCATTCCAGAGTGTACACCCAGGGAGATCTTGAGCTCAGACTGCGACCCATTGGCGAGCAGGTCGTCCCGAAGTTCCTCCATGTCATCGAGGAAAGTATATGCCGCGGCGAGCGCTCTGTCCGCGTTGAGTCGTTCGTCCGCCAAGCCAAATATGACGATTACGGCGTCCCCTGTAATAGAAAGGATTCTCCCGCCTTGCATACCTGCTGCGTGCGTCCATAAAGAATAGTACTTGTTCAAAAAGGCTGTCGCCTTTTTGGGGCCGATCTGCTCGTATAGTTCTGTAAAACCAACGATATCGGAAGAAATCACAGAAACGAGCTGCCGCATAGGCGCATCGCGCTTGACAGGCGGATACTGCTTAAAAACATCGTTCTGGTCGGGCTGTTTCTGGTGCTCTTCCAGGAGGTGATCAAGTCGATTTCTCAGGCTAATGGTTCTAATCCGCGCCCGCAAAAGCATAAAATCAAAGCTCAATACGCCCAAAAGTGCAAATAAATGCTGTGAGGATGCAGTGAATTTTTCGATTCCCGAGAAAAAGTGCTGAATCTTTATGGCTTCTTCGAATTCTTTGGCAGAAATCTGGCCATGTGCGAGGGATGTAGTAAGCGTAATGCGTTTGTCCAAGTAATAGTAAAAGAAAAAGAAGATTGCTGCTGAGCCAATGGATAAGAAAGTTTCCGCAAGTTGTTTGACGCTTGGTCGTTTTGCCAGGACCGATAGGGTTTGAAAGATCGCAATGTAGGCGGCGGCTCCCCAAAGCAACACGTTGGTGGTCTCAAAAAAGTCCATGCTGCTCGTGGCTGCCCGGAGTACGGTATAGCCGACTGGGGTTACAAATGAGAAAAGAAAGCGCAATATGGCTATATGTCCATATCCTGCAAGCAGAAGCGTCTGAATCAGCATGAAGAAAAGCACAATGGCTGAGGTTGTTATACCTATGGTGAGGGACCCTGAGGTCATCAGAATGGTAACGATGAAGAAGACGAACAGCTGGCTGCTATAGTAGATGAATTCATCGTTCAGACGCTTAAACGAAATTCTCATTGTTCCCGATTGTACCCAAGCTGCCGCACAATTGCAAAGCCCTAAAAAAAACTGGCAGCTATAGTCTTGACTGGAGATTTTTGCGGTGTAAAATAAAAAGTCACACTGAGTTTTCAATTTTTCAAGGAGGTCTTATGAAAAAGATGATGAAGCTCACCGCACTTTTGTTGGCGATGGCTTTCATTCTCGCTGGTGCTGAGGTCTTTGCTGCTGACAAGGCAAAATTCCACATTGGCGTAGCTACCGGTACAGTGTCCCAGTCTGAGGACGATCTGCGCGGTGCCGAGCGTCTTATCCAGGAATATGGCTCCGTCAAAGACGGTGGCATGATTCAGCACATCACCTATCCAGACGATTTTATGTCCCAGCAGGAGACTTATATTTCTTCGGTAGTCGCTTTGGCCGACGACCCGCTTATGAAGGCAATCGTTGTCAACCAGGCAATTCCTGGCACAACTGAGGCTTTTAAGCGTGTTAAGGCAAAGAGACCGGACATTCTCCTCCTTGCTGGCGAGCCACACGAAGACCCGCTCGTCATTCAGAGTGCTGCAGACCTTGCACTATCCGCAGACTTTGTATCCCGCGGCTACACCATTCCATGGGCTGCCAAACAACTCGGCGCAAAGAGCTTTGTTCATATTTCCTTTGCCCGTCATATGAGCTATGAGTCCCTGGGGCGCCGCCGTGCAATTATGGAAGAGGCTTGCAAGGACCTCGGGCTTAAGTTCTACTTTGAGACTGCTCCTGATCCAACGGGCGATATTGGAATGCCAGGCGCACAGCAGTTTATGTTGGAGAAGGTTCCTCAGTGGGTACAGAAATATGGCAAAGATGCTGCGTTCTTTTGCACCAACGATGGTGAAACCGAGCCTCTGCTCAAGCAGTTGCTCACCTACGGTGGAATTTTTGTAGAAGCCGATCTTCCGTCACCGCTCATGGGTTATCCAGGGGCACTCGGACTCGACCTCTCCAAGGAAGCCGGTGATTTCCCAGCCATCCTCAAAAAGGTTGAAGCTGCAGTCGTTGCCAAGGGTGGAGCCGGAAGGTTTGGAACCTGGGCATTCTCCTATGGCTATTCGCTCACCGCTGGTCTTGGCGAGTTTGCAAAGAACGTCATCGAAGGTAAAGCAAAGAAAGACAGCATGAAGGATGTGTTTGCTGCACTCGGCAAGTATACCCCAGGTGCAAAGTGGAATGGTGCCTACTACGTGGATATGGGCACCGGCGTTCGTGCAAAGAACCAGATCCTCATTTACATGGATACCTATGTCTTTGGCAAAGGCTTCTTGCCTACAACCAGCGTAAAGGTTCCTGATAAGTACTACTACATCAAGATGAAGAACTAGGCGTTGCTGCTGCACAAGGGCGATTCAGTCATGAGTCGCCCTTGTTTTGTTTATTTGCTTATTACACAAAGATTTAAGTTGTCACCAACGCGCTCGGCGAAATGTCGGGCGTATGTTGTCTGTGAGGGCACAAAGGTATTTTTTTGTATGGACAGGGGCTTGCCTCTGTTTAGTTTTTGCGATATTTATGGGTCTTCCCTCTCCCAAAAGGGAAATCTTACGCTAATAGTCAGGAATTACTATGGGACAAACGAGTCCTCTTCTATCTTTGAAGAATGTTTCCAAGGATTTTTATGGAAACGTCGTCTTGCATAATGTCAGCTTTGACCTGCACGAAGGAGAGATCCTCGGCCTGGTCGGTGAGAATGGCGCAGGCAAGACGACACTTATGAGCATCCTGTTTGGAATGCCCGTTATAGCCGAGACTGGTGGTTTTAGCGGAACGATAGAGCTAAACGGTCAGGAGATTCATTTTCTGAGCCCGTTTGATGCGCTGGACGCAGGTTTGGGCATGGTCCATCAGGAATTCAGCCTTATTCCAGGTTTTACCACCACTGAAAATATTGTTTTGAATCGCGAATCGATGAAACCAAATTTCCTCATCGATTTGTTTGGATACAGAATGAGCACCTTGGATCGCCCGGACATGAGGCGGCGCGCAGAAGCTGCGATCCATAAACTGGGTGTCAAGCTCGATCCGGATATGCTGGTGTCGGAAATGCCAGTCGGCCATAAGCAGTTTACGGAGATTGCGCGGGAGATCAGCAGATCCAACACGAAAATCCTCATTCTGGATGAGCCAACCGCTGTCTTGACCGAGTCCGAGGCACTTGTCCTGCTCGATTCGCTCAAGAAGCTTGCCAAAGAGGGTGTCGGCATCATCTTTATCTCGCACCGATTGCGGGAAGTAACCGACATCGCCGATCGAATTGTAGTTTTGCGCGATGGCAATGCGGTGAAGGACGTTCCTGCCAAAGGCGTTACCATAAAAGATATTGCGTCCTGGATGGTGGGGAGGAGTATTTCCGGTGAAGCTGCCCCCAGGGAAGAGCCGCGCATGTTAACTGAAGAAGTACTATCTGTGCAGCATTTGTGGGTTGATATGCCTGGAGAGACAGTTCGAGACGTAAGCTTCTCGGTCAACAAGGGCGAGATATTCGGTATTGGCGGGCTTGCGGGACAGGGCAAACTGGGTATTCCGAACGGCATTATGGGACTCTACCCGGCGGGTGGCAAGGCCATGTTGAATGGGAAAGAGATCCTGCTCAACAACCCGGCAGCGGCGCTCAAGTTAGGGATGGCCTTCGTTTCAGAAGACCGGCGGGGTGTAGGCTTGTTGCTGGACGAAAGCCTGGAATGGAATATTGCTTTTACTGCCATGCAGACGCACGGACAGTATCTAAAGCCGGTTTTGGGCGGCCTTTTTACGCAGCGCGACGGTGCTGCAATGGAAAAACTCTGCCAGGAATACATCCAGCTGTTGGATATCAAGTGCACAAGTACCAAACAACCGGCCAAAGAACTTTCTGGTGGTAACCAGCAAAAGATCTGTCTTGCTAAGGCATTCGCACTCAAGCCACAGCTACTTTTCGTTTCGGAGCCGACACGCGGTATTGATGTAGGCGCTAAAAGGCTCGTTATCGATACGCTCAAGAAATATAACCACGATTATGGCACAACAATCGTTATGGTATCGAGCGAACTCGAGGAGTTGCGTTCCATTTGCGATCGGATTGCCATTGTGGATGAGGGCAAGATAGCAGGGATTCTGCCGCCGACCGCCGATGTGGCAGAATTTGGCATTCTCATGGCTGGAGAAACAGACTCGCCATCCAAAACAAAACGAATTTCAGCTACTGAGGAGGTGCCAAATGCGTGACATCAAGACGTTTATCCAGGACTTCGGTTGGCCCAGAATCATCATTTTCATTTTCTTGATCGTGCTGTTCATCCTTGCACCAGTTGTTGGCGTGAGGCTGGATGCGTCCATCTCGGATGTGCTGAACCGATTTGGCCAATATGCGATTTTGGTGTTGGCGCTCGTCCCAATGATCCAGGCTGGTTGCGGTCTAAACTTCGGTTTGGCGCTTGGCATGATAGCCGGCCTGCTCGGTTCCACCTTGTCTATGCAGTTTGAATTGCGCGGCTTTATCGGATTCTTCGGTGCCGTTGCGCTGGCGCTTCCTTTCTCAGTTCTGTTTGGCTGGATCTATGGCATGCTGCTTAACAGGGTTCGCGGAGAAGAAATGACCATTGGTATGTATGTCGGATTCTCGGTCGTCATGATCATGTGCATCATGTGGCTGGTACTCCCCTATAGTAACCCGCAGATGGTATGGGGCTTTGCCGGCAAAGGTTTGAGAACGACAATCTCTACAGAGGGCTACTGGCTCAAGATTCTGAACAACTTCCTGGCAATAAGAATAGGCCAGTTCTTTGTGTTCCCTACCGGCCTCGTGCTCTTTGTGGCGTTGTGCTGCTATCTTGTGTGGCTCTTCCTGCGAAGCAAGACTGGTACCGCTATGACGGCGGTTGGATCCAACCCAGATTTTGCACGCGCTTCTGGCGTCAATGCCGATAAGATGCGGCTCATTTCTACTATTATGTCGACATTCCTCGGAGCAGTGGGCATTATCGTCTACGAGCAAAGCTTTGGTTTTATTCAGCTTTACACTGCGCCTAACGCGATGGTGTTCCCTGCAATTGCGGCCATCTTGATCGGAGGTGCGAGCGTCAACAAGGCCAGTATGGCCAACGTGATTATTGGAACGTTGCTCTTCCAGGGCTTGCTAACTATGACACCGTCCGTTATCAACTCGATTTTGCAGACAGATATGTCGGAAGTAATCCGAATGATCGTTTCCAACGGAATCATTCTTTATGCGCTCACGCGCAAGACGAAGGTGACAAAATGAGCGCAAAAAAAAGCGTTACTAAGTTTTTCTCCGATTATGCAGTCGTCATAATCTTCGTTCTGCTCACGGTATTCTCTATTAAGCCATCAGGGCTGTCGATAACGTACATTCTTCAAGAGATCATAACCCGCCTGGGCAGAAACTCGTTTTTGGTTTTGGCGCTGCTTTTGCCAATCTACGCTGGAATGGGCATCAACTTTGCCATGACGCTTGGGGCAATGGCAGGGCAGATTGGGCTCATTTTTGCCATCGACTGGGGCATTGCAGGATGGCAGGGTTTAGTCGTGGCAATGCTGGTTGGTTTGCCAATATCGCTGTTGCTTGGCTGGGTTTGCGGCGAAATCATGAATAGAGCAAAGGGCAGAGAGATGGTCACTGGCTATATCCTGGCCTTCTTTATTAGTGGTGTGTATCAATTCTTCATCTTGTACGTAATGGGTTCCGTGATCCCAATGCACAATTCTTCTATAACGCTGTCGCGGGGCTACGGTGTGAGAAATACTCTCAACCTGGAGTCTGTACGACAATCTTTGGACAACATTGTGCTGTTGAGAGTCGGGCCCTTCTCAGTGCCGCTCATTACATTCGTCGTAATTGCAGTTTTGTGCGTGTTCATTGTCTGGTTCAAGAAGACGAAATTAGGTCAAGACATGCGAGCAGTTGGGCAGGACATGGCTGTGGCTGAGGCTGCAGGTATCCCTGTTGAGCGGACTCGAATTGTCGCCATTTTGATTTCGACAGTGCTGGCGTGTGCAGGGCAGATAATCTTCCTGCAGAATATGGGCAACATGGCCACGTACAACGCGCATGATCAGACGAGCTTCTTTGCTGCTGCGGCAATTCTGGTCGGTGGAGCCTCGGTAACGCACGCGAGTATACCGAACGTCTTCATCGGTGTCATACTCTTGCACGCCATGTACATTGTATCGCCGCTCGCCGGCCAGAACCTGTTCGGTTCGGCCATGATAGGCGAATACTTCCGGCAGTTTATTGGCTACGGCGTCATAGCGATCTCGCTCGTGCTGTATGCCTGGAAAGCTAAGAAAGCTGCCGATGCTGCCCGAATGGGCTTGCGTCAGGGTGCAGATGGTTCGGGCACGACGACCCTGCCGACCGACAATGGTGCGACAGGAGGAAGTAAATGAAATCCGGCAGCAATAACAAGAATCCAACCACAAATATGACGAGCTCGGAAGCAACAAGACCTGTACCCAATAAAAAACGGCAGCTGGTGGCTCGTCTTATTCTCTTGGCGCTTTATGTGGGGTTGGGTGCCATAATGATCTTTACCGGTAAGCAGCACACAATTTTGATTGACAACAAGGATGTAGAAGGAACGTCATACACAGCTATCGATGGTATGTCGGTTCAAATCGACAATCTCGAATCGTCGGAATACTACGCAGGCGACCGCGATAAGGCTGTTGTTAAGGGACAAAACCACAAGATCAAGATCGAGATTTTCGACCCGGAGCAGAAGATCGAGAAAGAGATAAGCATACCGTTTGGTCAGAGCATGGTGCTGCTTTCCATTCCGAAATTGGTGAATGGCGTTGAACCATATATGGTGCCATTTACGATTCAGGAAGAGAACGCCTCGGAGCAAGCTCTGGATCAGGGTACGCCTGACGGTGAAGTACAATTTGGTGGAACGAATCCCGAGGCGGGTGTACCTATAGAGAGTGTGGAGACTCCACTGCCCGTTGTCGGACCGTAGCAGTTGAGCAACTAAAGTGCTTGCGCGGCTGTCTTCCAGATTCGATAACCGCCAGTGAGGCTTGCCTCTAACATAGTAGGGCAAGCCTCATTTGGCGTAACTGCAACATCGAGCTGGCTAGATACTACCCTTGCGACGATTGACAGCCGCGGCCAGGCGCTCTACTGCTTCCACAACCTTGTGCGTCGGGCAGGCGAGGTTCATGCGCTCGAAGCCGGTGCCCTCCTCGCCGAAGATGTAGCCTTCATCGAAGAAAAGGTCGGCTTCTTCATGCAGGAATTTCTCGAGCTCATCCTTGCCCATGCCGAGCCCCCTAAAGTCCATCCACTGCAGATAAGTCCCTTCCATGTCGAAAACCTTGACCTCTGGCACTTTCTTTTCAATGTAGAACTTGAGCACTTCGTGGTTGTGTTCGATGAGAGAGAGTAGCTGTTCGAGCCAGGGCTCGCATTCGTTATAACCGATTTCGCAGGCTTTGTAGCCCAGAATACCCAGTCCAGAGAAACCTTCCGACGCTTGTACGGCAGTAAACCTACTTCGCAGCGCCGGGTTAGGAATAATAATGTTGGAAGTTTGCATACCCGCCAGATTGAAGGTCTTGCTCGGCGCGGTGCAGACAATCATGTTGTCGGCCAACTCCTCCGAAAGCGTCGCAAAGACTGTGTGGTGATACCCAGGCATAACAAGGTCGAAATGGATTTCGTCCGAGATGATAAGGACCTTGTGCGCAAGGCAGATGTCTCCAACGCGCTGAAGCTCATCTCTGGTCCAAACCCGACCAACGGGGTTGTGTGGCGAGCAAAAGAGCAAAATTTTGTTCTTGGGGTCGCTCGCCTGGCGCTCCAAATCCTCAAAATCGATAGTGTAGTACTCGCCGTCGAATTTGAGCGGATTCCGCACAATGCTTCTGCCATTGGCTTCGATGGCCTTGTAGAAAGGATAATAGACCGGTGTTTGCACGATAACCCCGTCGCCAGGCTCGCTAAAGGCCTTTATGGCGGCGAAAAAGGCGCTGACGACGCCCTGCGAACCGCAGATCCACTCCGGTTTTATGGTCCAGTCATGGCGTCGTTGCATCCAGCCACACACTGCCTTGAGATATTCAGGCGTAGGCTGCGTGTATCCAAGCACTGCCGTGTCCAAGAAATCTTTGAGTCCCTGGACTATGTCTGGTGGGTTTTTGAGCTCCATGTCTGCCACCGAGAAGGGAATCACATCCGGAGCAACATCGGGCTTTATCTGCAGCATCTGTTCCCACTTGGTGGAGCCCATGCCGCGCCTGGTGGGGGCTGTCTTGAAATCGTAGACAAACGCGGGTTTTGAAGGGCGACGTTCGTCTACAATGGCCACAGCCTCAATTTCTACCATGGCGTCCTTTGGAAGACGCGCAACCTGTACCGTTGCGCGGGCAGGGCAGGGTTCAGGAAAAAGCTTGGCATAGGTGGCGTTCATCGCGGCAAAGTCGTTCATGTCTTGAAGATAGACCGTCGTTTTGACCACATTTGCAAGCGACGAGCCTGCTGCTTCCAGAATAGCCTGGATGTTCCTGATGCACTGCTCAGTCTGGGCTTCTATGCCTTTTACGAGTTCGCCAGTCTTGGGATCGATTGGTGTCTGACCAGAGACATAGACCGTCTTCTGGGCACTTGCTGTTATGGCTTGTGAATAAGGACCGAGCGCCTTGGGCGCATTTTCGGTTGCATTGGCTTGTCTTGTACTCATGCGGCTATTATATGCCGCTTGCCATCTGACTGCAATTTCCGTTTCGGCTTCTGTAGCCACTTCGAGTTGCACCTTGGAGTTGCCCCTCCAACCTGTCCCTTCGCCGGCACCTTCGCGGACCGGGGGAGATAGGTCGGGCTTGTGGGGGTCTTAAGTGGCTTGAAGACGGGCTCTCTTTATTGATACTATCATTCAAACCATAAACGCAGCTAAAACGCTCATGGCCTTTTAGACAAAGCTTGGAGTTGTTATGGCAAAATATCCGTTTCAGAGTATCGAAAAAAAGTGGCAAAAGCGGTGGGAAGACGAGCAGACCTTTAAGGCAGCCGAAGACCCTTCTTTCCCAAAAGAAAAGCGTCGCTACGTCCTCGATATGTTTCCGTATCCATCCGGTGCAGGGCTCCATGTAGGCCATCCGGAAGGCTATACGGCTACCGATATCTATTGCCGATACCTGCGAATGCGCGGTTACAATGTGTTGCACCCAATGGGCTTCGACGCTTTTGGCCTGCCCGCCGAAAACTACGCCATTCAAACCGGAACCCACCCGCGCGTAACCACCGAAGCCAATATCAACCGTTTCCGCTCCCAGATAAAGTCGCTCGGATTCTCTTACGACTGGTCCAGGGAAATTTCAACCTGCGACCCCGACTACTACAAATGGACCCAATGGATTTTCCTTCAGCTCTATAAGAAAGGGCTTGCCTACGAAGCAGAGATGCCCATCAACTGGTGCCCCTCCTGCAAGACAGGCCTTGCCAACGAGGAAGTCAAGGACGGGCTTTGCGACCGCTGCCACACCAAAGTGACGCGCAAACGCATCCGCCAGTGGGTGCTCAAAATAACCGATTACGCCGACAGGCTTCTTGACGGACTCGACGATTTGGACTGGCCTGAGCCGGTTAAACTGATGCAACGCAACTGGATTGGCAAATCCGAAGGCGCTTCGGTGGTTTTCCCCATCGAGGGGCACGCAGAAACGCTCGAGATATACACGACGAGGCCAGACACGCTTTTTGGTGCGACCTACATGGTCCTTGCGCCGGAACATCCGCTTGTAGACACAATCACGACACCTGAACAGCGGGAAAAAGTCCACAATTACGTGGAAGAAGCCGCCCGAAAGAGCGACCTCGAGCGCACGGATCTTGCCAAGGACAAGACCGGTGTCTTTACCGGCGCCTACGCCATAAACCCCGTGAATGGGCGCAAAATCCCGATCTGGATTTCTGACTATGTCCTTATTTCGTATGGAACTGGCGCGATCATGGCCGTTCCTGCTCACGACGAGCGCGATTGGGACTTTGCGAAGAAATTCGGCCTGCCCATCGTACAGGTTGTTGCCGAAAAGGGCGCGGCTGGGCCATTTGACAAGGAGCCAGACCACTGCATGGCTGCAGACGGCGTCACGGTCAACTCTGGAGAATTCTCAGGACTCCCCACCGGTGAAGCCAAAGAGAAAATTACTGCCTGGCTCGAATCCAAGGGAATCGGCAAAAAGGCCACAAACTACAAGCTCCGCGACTGGCTTTTTAGCCGCCAGCGTTACTGGGGCGAGCCCATCCCGCTTGTGCACTGTGACAAGTGCGGCATCGTACCGGTGCCGGAAGATCAGTTGCCTCTTTTATTACCTGAAGTGAAGAGCTACGCGCCGTCTGGCACGGGTGAGTCGCCGCTTGCGACCATCCCTGAGTGGGTAAACACTACCTGTCCAGAGTGTGGCGGCCCTGCCAAGCGGGAAACCAACACCATGCCCCAATGGGCGGGCTCGTGCTGGTATTATCTGCGCTATCTCGATCCGCATAACGACAAGGCGCTCGCAGACCGTTCCAAAATCGATTACTGGATGCCCGTCAATCTCTATGTTGGTGGGGCGGAACACGCAGTGCTGCACCTTCTCTATTCACGGTTCTGGCATAAGGTCCTGTACGATATCGGCGTGGTCAATACGGAAGAGCCCTTCATGCGGCTTATCAACCAGGGCATGATTTTGGGTGAGGACAACCAGAAGATGTCCAAGAGTCGCGGTAACGTGGTCAATCCGGACGATATCGTGGCGGCATATGGCGCCGATTCCATGCGCGTCTACGAAATGTTCATGGGGCCGCTCGAAGTGTCTAAGCCGTGGTCGACTGCGGGGCTCATCGGTGTGAGCCGATTCCTGGAGCGTGCCTGGGCTGTGTCGGAAAAGCCACTTGTCCAGGACAGGCCTTTGCAGGATGGGCTGGGCGGGCTGCGCGGACAAGACAAGCAGGGTGGACGAGACGAGCAGCTCGGGCCTGGTGCACAGGTCGGCCTGGTGGAGCCGCCTCTCGAACTCAAAAAGCTCCTGCACAAGACGATAAAGAAAGTGACCCATGACACCGATACGCTCAATTTCAATACGGCGATCTCTCAGATGATGATCTACTTGGGCGAGATCGCGAAGCTGCCGGCCTTGCCGCGCTCGCTGTGGGAACCTTTTGTGCAGATTCTGTCGCCCTATGCGCCGCATTTGTGTGAGGAATTCTGGGAAAAACTGGGGCACACCGAGAGTATCTCCAAGAGTAAGTGGCCGGAATACGACGAGGCCATGACGCAGGACGACGAAAAAGAGATTGTAGTACAGGTCAACGGCAAGGTGCGCGAGCGCTTTACCGTGGCGGCAGGCACTGACCAGGAGTCGCTCAAAGCCAAAGCTTTTGAATTGCCGAAGGTTCAGGAATGGACGGCGGGGAAGAGCATCGTAAAGGTTATTGTGGTGCCGGACAAGCTGGTGAATATCGTCGTCAAGGCCTAATGTGCAAGAATGCGCGCCAAAGAGTGCAAATTGCACCCTGTGAAGCGCTAAGTGCGGCAGATTGTGCCAACTCTTAAGTTTGGCGCGGAGTCGGCCGATAAATGAAAGCGGCGTCTAAAGAGCTTTGCCCTTTAGGGGCGCTTAGGAGGTGGGCCCAGTGCAGGGCGTGTGCCGGTACCTGCCGGTGTGTGCAGTGCAGTGGGCCTTTTCTATGGTTGCTCAGCATGACCTTGGTTGCGCGGGGAGTGCAGAGGGCGACCAAAATAGGGATTAGCCAGCGACTAGACAAAAATAAAGAGGGCCACGACGATGGCGACAGCGAGTAGTAATATGGCTGCACCCTGCTTGGTCTTGGAACTTGGCGATAGACCAGAGACGACGCTGGCGCTTGTGGTGGGCTCTTGTTGAGCGGTTTCTTTTTGCCAAACTGTGAACATCATCTCATCCACATCGGCACTCAGCGTTGCAGCGTGAATCCTGCCCTTATACTCAATAATTCGATCATAGTAGAGAAACGACGAACTCACGATATTGCCAAGCGTTCCGGGAATCTTAAGGCCTTGCAAGATACTCGCCTTGGAAAGGAACATGAGACCTTCAAAGGTCATAGCCTTTATAATTCCATCTGTTAAAGCGAATTGAGTAACAGTGAGCGGCCCGAGCTGGTAAAGGACTTTGCCAGAGGGAACAAAAAGATTGGCAAGGATTATGCCTGCGGAGACCATGAGCGTAACAAGTAGCGAGAAGGATTTCCCTGCGAGATAGGTTGCGAGGATGAAAAAAAGCAGAAGGCCAAGCTTAACCGCAAGGTTCCTTTCCAAAATAAAAAGAATAGCGACCGTAAGACCCGCGAGGCCAATTTGCCACGGCACAAAGGTTTGCTCGAACCGAGCGCGACGAAGCTGCCGCGCCGCCCGCGCCGCGTTTTTTTTGGCGGTGCGGCGCTGGTGGCGCGCCTGGTGGTGCTCGGTATGGGGGCGGCGCTGGTGGCGGGAGGTGGGCTGGGCGGCGGGGGGCGGCGCGGCGCCTGGGTTGTCGGACGGGGTATCGGGTGCGGCCAGAATCCTGCCGGAAGCGAGGGCGTACCACCGTGACACTTTGGCAAAGTGTTCCGCAAAAAGCCCGAGCGCCAGGCCCGTGATAAGGCCCATTGCCACAAAGACAGGCGCTATGAGCCAGGCTGCTTCACCGAACGCCACATACCTTGCTATGACCATTTGCACCAGGTTGGACGAAATAGCTCCTAACACCGAGACGCCTATTTGGGAGATATACTTGCCGCCTAGTTTGCGTGCTCCCCACATCACAAGCGCCGCGGTCAGCGTACCCATAAGCGAAAAAAGTGCCACAAATGAGAAAAGAGTCCCCGATATCAGGCTCATTCCTATCACTTTTACGATGGCCAGCAGAATGTACCAGGGGAAAGGCAGAATATCGACCGCTAGCAAGATAGGCAGGTTTGCGATCCCCAGCCTCATGAAAGGTAAGGGCTTTGGCAGCATATACTCAATTGAGGAAAGGAAAAAGCAGAAAGCGCCTAAAAGCGCTGTAACGTCCGCTGTATCGGTAAAACGACTGTGTGTAGACAGTAGCGTCCCAGGCAAGATTTTTGAAGATATTTGTACGTTAGTTTGTGCTGTACTTTGTGTATTAGAACGTTGAGGCATCTGGTTGATCCTTGCTCGGCGTTCGCCCTTCGATCTTCACAAAAACCTTGTTCGGCAAACATGCGATCCATTGATTCGGCTTTGAGATGTCGCCCTGGCTTATACACAATTTGTTGGCACAGGGCGAGTCCATGACTGAGGCAGCACCACCTGCAATCTTAACTTTTGTAATGCCCAACGGCCCTTCCACATCGATTTCTTTATCTTTGTCCAGCGGTTCTATCCATTCGCCCCCTGGCCCCGTTATGTGGGCAAAAAGCGTACCACTTTGGTTTGAATAAACTTTGACAGAGATAAAAACTGCCGCCACTATCCCAAGAACAATGGCGGTAATGTCGAGTGGCTTAAACAGTGATGTATGTTTCATTCAGGCAAAAACTATAACTCTTCTCTATGCTCGTCAATCGCAACACCCGTCCGGGCAACCATCCTCACAATCTTCGCAGTCGTCGCAGCACTCGTCCTCGCCATCCATATGGACATGGCCGTGCTCGATTTCTTCTGCTGTAGCATCGCGAACATCGACAACCTTGACATCGAAATGGAGGTTTTCGCCGGCGAGTGGATGGTTCGCGTCAATAGTAACTTCGTCTCCATTTACACCGACCACGGTGACGATCTGCGCTCCATCTTCGCCATGGGCTTCAAACTGCATGCCTGGAGCTACCTCGACGTTGTCGCCAAAGTCCTTCTTGGAGACCTTGAAAACAAGACTTTCGTCACGTTCGCCATAGGCTTCAGCGGCAGGGACCGTGCAGGAAATAGAATCTCCAGTTGTCTTTCCTTCCAGGAATTTCTCTAACCCGGGGATAATATTCTCATTCCCATGCAGATAGACGAGCGGCTCGCCGCCCTCAGACGAATCAAGAAGTTCTCCTGTCTCATTGTGCAAGCTGTAGTCTATCGTGACGACCTTGTTCTTAGAAATATTCATAGCTTTTCCTTTTACGTACGATGTTTGGACAAACATCCATACGTAGTTAATTATTCTTTTCAAATATAGTCGATATTTCCTGATTGAAGCAACTGGCCTTTTAGGCCAACTTTGCCAGAAAACCAAAAAACCAGAGAATTGTTGAAGAATTCAGGCTGCCAATAGACCCAAACACAATTGCAGGGGGCTCAGCAATTCAGTATTATCAGAGCGCAGTAAGCGAATGGCATCCGTCTCGGGAGGACCTATGACACCCATAAAAGCTGTTATTCTAGGACTGATTCAGGGCATCGCCGAGTTTTTGCCCATTTCGTCCAGTGGACATCTGGAAATCTTCAAGGAATGGCTTGGCTTGAGTGATGTTCCCCTTGTGTTTGATATAGTGTTACATCTGGCTACCCTGCTCGTCCTCATACTACAATTTCGCACAAGAATAGCGGAGCTACTCGTCGCCGCCTGGAATTGGGTTACCGGCCATGGCGCCAAAGCCCAAAAGCAAGCCTCCGGCAGTACCATTCAGGTAAGCCGATATGCGCGCCAGCGCCAAAATGAGACAATAATTCTATTATTGATTGTGGCAACAATAATAACAGGCATAATGGGCTACTTTATCGACAAATTACCTACTGGGGGCGTGCGCATCGTTTCCATCGAATTACTCATTACAGCGGTAGTGCTTGCCCTTACCGTCCTCGTCAAACCCAACGCTAAAGGAGAAAGTCGTGGCCCAGAGGAAACAGGCGTCGGCCGCGCAGCTTTTATTGGCGTGGCTCAAGGCCTCGGCGTTTTTTCCGGGATAAGTCGTTCTGGCTTTACAATTTCTGCAGGCCTTTTTGCGGGCTTGGATAGAGAGTGGGCTGGCGAATTTTCGTTCTTGCTCGCAATTCCTGCAGTCTTGGGCGCTTTCTTGCTCAAATTGAAAGATCTTGGAACCATGATAGCGCAAGTCTCGTTGGGCAACATCGCAATAGCGTTTATCGTGGCTTTTGTTTCGGGGTGGTTTGCGCTCAAATTCCTGCTCAAGGTGATCAAAAACGGTAAACTCTATTGGTTTGCACCGTATCTCGTGCTGATCGGGATTATTGGGCTCATTATCGGGTGATTCAGTTCGTCTATTGGGCTCCCTCATCTTCCCGTAAATCCCGTAAATCGGCGACTGAATTCGGCCGATACTCTAAAGATAGCCTTTGATGGCACGATCACTGATGGAGCATGAATGATACAGTCTGCCAAACCCGAAAGCGTGAAGCCAATAAGCCAAAAAGCCGAAAGCTCCAAGCACCAAAAAGCCTCAGTCGTTACCGCACGCGAGCCTTCCAGGCCAAACAGTGCGGGTAAGGCTGGGCGACGCTCTCGGGCTGGCGTGGCGACCCAGGATGGACCCAAGCCAAAGGCCAAAGCCAGTCGTTTTCGCAAGGGGATGGCCTGGAGCATGGCCGTTATTGGCCTGTACGGAGCGCTTTCTATTGAACTTGCTGCCGTCTGGCCAGGGGGGTGGCCTTTACTTGTAGTGCCTGGGCGTTTCTTGCGACAGGCTTTTGCATGGGCGGCCTGGTATTTGCCGGTCTGGTGTCTTTGGGCGGCTCTCATGATTGTGCTCCCTGGTTTCTACCCGCGGATGACATTTCTCTTGAGCGCATCGTCTTTGCCTTTTTTGGTGATTGCAGCGTACGCGAAAATTTCAACCCAGCCTGGCGCTTTTTTTGAAAACTATCCAGTTTTTGCAGCGGTGGGATTGTCTTCTCTTTTTGCGGTTTTGGGTTTTCTGTTCGCCGTGAGCTGGATACTCGTCATTTTGGGGATGGTCAAGATTCGCGACCACATCAAAGGTCCGCGCCGCAAGCCTGGCAGGCAAGCCAAGCTCGAGGCTTCACCTGGAGCAGAACTCGAGTCCGAAATCGAAGTTGAAGCTTATGAGTCCTGGCACGACCGTTATCGTCATTGGGCTCAAGCCAGACGCGACTACAAGCGCAGCCAAGCTGAGTTGAGGCTCAAGAAATCCGAGTCTCTTGCAGGGCAGACCTTCGACATTGATTTACCGAACCTACCGCCTATAGAAGGACTTAAGACTGTCGCAGCAGGGAAAACAAATGCAGAAAATGCTAATGCTGCGCCAGTGGGTTCAGGTGTTTCGTCCGCGGGGTCGGCAACGTTGTCAACCTTGTCTGGCGCAAACCAAACCTCCAGAATGGCTAGAATTTCCAGCTCCACAACTTCTGCGAGCTCTACTACAGCTTCCGCTTCCGCTTCCTCCGACACTGGCTTGGTACATGGAGCCAGTAAACCGGCAGCACACCCCACTGTCACGCCTGTAACTCCTGTAACTGATGAAACAATTGCAAACATCGAATTCACGTCCGTTCCGCCCCAGAAAAGCGCTGGCGTGGTGGCAAGCGAAGCAGAAAAACAGGCACTTATTCAGAAAATTCTGCAACGGTCCAAGCCAAAGCCCTACTCTCTGCCGATCGACGGTATTCTCAACACGTATCCGGACGGCCAGTACTGGATCATCGACGAGAAGACCAAGCACAATGCCGAGGTCCTGCGCGACACATTGGCTGAATTCAACATCGAGGCTGAGGTCACTGGCATCCGCAAAGGGCCTGTCATCACCATGTTTGAGATTCTGCCAGCACATGGCGTTAAAATCTCGAAGATTACAAACCTTTCAGACAATATCGCCCTGAGGCTGGCTGCTTCCAGCGTACGTATCGTCGCGCCCATCCCCGGCAAGCACGCGGTCGGTATCGAAGTGCCAAACGAGAGGCGCGCTATCGTTTCTTTGCGCGAAATAATCGAGAACGAGCAGTTCAGAACTGCCAAGATGGAAATTCCAATCGCCCTTGGCAAGGACATCGCGGGCGAGGTGCAATACACCGACCTGACACAGGCGCCGCACTTGCTCATCGCGGGGGCCACCGGCTCGGGCAAATCGGTGTGCGTTAACGCCATCATCCTTTCGATTCTGTACAGACGCTCGCCTGAAGAAGTCAAACTCATGCTCATCGACCCCAAGATTGTCGAACTCAAGCTGTACAACGACATTCCGCATCTGCTCACTCCGGTCATAACAGACGCAAAACGCGCATTTCAAGCGCTCCAATACTGCATCAGCGAAATGGAGCGACGTTATTCGATTTTGGACAAGGCGGGCGTGCGCGACATCAAATCGTACAATAAACGGGTAAAAGAACGCGACCTTGCGCAGGAAAAGTTGCCGTATATTGTGGTCATAATCGACGAATTTGCGGACCTCATGGCGACGACCGGCAAGGAGCTCGAATCCACTTTGGCGCGGCTGGCAGCCATGGCCCGGGCAGTGGGCATTCACCTGGTGCTCGCGACGCAGCGGCCAAGCATCGACGTCATCACCGGTTTGATAAAGGCGAACATTCCATCGCGCATCGCGTTCATGGTAGCGAGCAAATTCGACAGCCGTATCATCATCGACACGGTGGGCGCGGAAAAGCTCTTGGGGCGCGGCGACATGCTGTTCTCCGGTGCACAGGACCCGTTCCCGGTGCGTATGCAAGGCGCGTTTGTTTCTGAGGAAGAAGTGGAGCACGCGGTTGAGTATGTCAAAACGCTGGGCGAGCCTGAATATATCGACGATGAGATTTTCTACGACGAGGATGAAGAGAACGCCGAGCCCGGGCTTTTTGACGATGGCGACGGGGACCCACTCTTTGAGAAGGCTCTGGAAATCGTGCTGCAACAGGGCAAAGCGAGCGCCTCGTTCATTCAGCGGAGGCTGAAAATCGGGTACAACCGCGCCGCGCGCCTGGTGGAACTGATGGAGGAGCGCGGGATAGTGGGGCCGGCGCAGGGCTCGAAGCCGCGCGAAGTGCTGCACAACCCGGAGATGGGGGGATTCCGGCCGAGTCAGGGGGCTTCGGCGCCGATGTCGCCGTCGGGTTTAGGTGGCGCGCGGCGCGGTGCGGATGCAGATGACAGCGATGGCGATGATGACGACAAAGGAGACGTGCTATGAGGCTTCTACTCAGTGTCGACATGGAGGGCGCAACGGGAGTCACCTGCTGGGATCATGTCGACCCAAAGGGTACCGAATACAACCGGTTTAGGCATTTGCTCACTGCGGATGTCAATGCAGCCATCGAAGGCGCTTTAGCGGGCGCCGACGGGGCAATCGAAAGCGTCTGGGTTTCGGATGGCCACTGGAACGGGGGTAACGTCCTCGTTGAAGAGCTCAACCCTGTGGCTGAACTCAATGCTGGCACAATCTCGCCGTTTTCCATGGTTGAAGGAGTTCAGGAAGGTGGTTGCGTTGCAGCGATGTTTGTCGGTTACCATGCGATGATCGGCACGCAGAATGCAATCCTGGATCATACATGGAGTTCCAGATGCGTGGCCAACGTGTGGCTCAACGGCAGGCTTGTGGGAGAAACAGGGCTTAACGCTGCGGTATGTGGAGCCTTTGGGGTGCCTGTGCTTATGATTTCCGGCGACAAAGCAGTGTGCGAGGAAGCAAAGGCATGGATTCCCGGGATTGAGACGGCAGTCGTAAAATGGGCCCACGGTCGCACTGCTGCCCGGTGCCTTCCGCCCTCAAAAACAAGCGCTCTAATCAGGAGTGCAGCAGAGCGCGCCGTGCGCCGCATGGCCGCAAACCAGGAAGCCCCCGCCGCCTCAGTGGTGCCCGCCCCCTTACGCGTTGCGGCCCCTGTACAAATTCGCATTCAGTTCCCGTTCACCCAGATGGCGGACAGCGCCGCCCTTTTGCCCGGCGCACGGCGCGTCGATGGCCGCCTTATCGAGTTCGACTCTCCCGACATGCCAACCGCCTATCGCAACTTCCGCGCCGCCGTGTCACTGGCCAACGTCTAGAGGCGTGTAAAGGCTGGCGCTGTGAGCAACAGTCCAGGTAAGTCCTAGTCCGTTAACCATTACAAATAAAAAGCCCGCATCGTTCTAAGCGGGCTTTGTGCCTCGGAATATCTTACCTGGAAACAAACCGCACCAGGCGCAGATTTAGAACCTTACACCGGTGATGTTGTGGGTGTCATCACATCAAATCATAAAGCGAAAGCTCTTCAGTGCCGAGGAGCGTACCGGCATCATTATACACGTTGATGGTAAACTTGATCTCCTCCATGAATGCTTCCAGAGCACTTTCATCACCGAGTATGTCTTCCCAATTCTTGGTTACATCGTTGTTTGCGGTGATGGTGAATTTGACGCCTTCGCCA
>JBDKTP010000021.1:0-22565 GCA_039680115.1 Rectinema sp. | reverse complement strand
TGCTTCTGAACCTTGCGCTCGGCGGCACGCCTTACATTTATCAGGGGGAAGAGCTCGGCATGGCCAATGTCGCGTTCCCGTCGATTGACGATTATCGGGATGTGGAAACGCTCAATTATTACAAGCGCGCGCTGGACGAAGGCTTGAGCCCAGATGAGGCCATGAAATCGATCCACTATATGAGCCGCGATAACTCGCGGACCCCCATGCAGTGGAATTCCGGTCCGCACGCCGGCTTTAGCACCGCCGAGCCCTGGATCGCCGTCAACCCCGATTACACGTCCGTCAATGCGGCGGCCGAAGAATCCAATCCCGACTCGGTGCTCAATTTCACGCGTTCCATAATCCGGTTCAGAAAAGAGCACCTGAGCCTCGTGTACGGCTCCTTCGAGCTGCTTGCGCGCGACGACCCGCACCTTTTCGCCTTTATCCGCGAGGGCGGGATCGGCGGCGGGGACGAGGGCGGGATCGGCGGCGGGGACAAGGATGGAATTGACAAGGGCGGGATCGGCGGCGGCGAGCGCCTGCTTGTCGAAATCAATATGTCCGGCGAGCCTGTGCGGAGCGTCGCGCCTGCGAGTGGAGCCACGGTGCTCATTTCAAACCTTGACATGGCTGCCGCGCAGAAAGGCGGCACACATGCAGCGTCCACGCCAAGCCGCACCCTTGCGCCGTGGGAAGCGAGGATTTCCGCACTTATTTAGGCATACCCGCCCAGAAAATGGGCGATATCGCATATCGCATTCCTAGGAGGTCTATGATGCGAAAAGGTTTAGTAATGGTCCTCGTGCTCTGTTTAGTGGGCGGCATGGCCATGGCCGCGCCGAACACCACAGTCACGATGTTCCAGCTCAAGGTCGAAATCAAAGACGCGCTCGATGCCTATGCGGCCAAGTATTCGGCTGCTCATCCTGGCGTTACCGTAAAGGTTGAAACGCTTGGCGGCGGCGCCGATTACGGTGGGGCGCTCAAGGCAAAGTTGCAGGCCGGTCAGATGCCCGATATCTTCGTCATCGAAGGGCAGGGCGGCTATAACGTCTGGAAGGACTACATTGCCGACTTGAGCGATCAGCCTTGGGTCAAGGACACTGATGTCGCCTTTAAACAGAACGGCAAGGTGTACGGATTCCCCGTCTCTATCGAAGGCTATGGACTCGCCTACAACGCCGACATTCTCAAGAAAGCGGGAGTAGATCCTGCCACCTTGACGACGCGTGCAGCCTACGAGAAGGCGTTTAAGCTGATCGATTCCAAGAAGAAGGAGCTCGGTTTGGACGCCGTAGTTTCCATGGCTGCTTCCGTTGCCGGCGGTATGTGGTGGGTCGCGGCTCAGCATAACCTCGCCTGCTACTGGGGTGGCGGACTCGCCCCGGACGATACCAGCGTCATCGAGCTCGCGCTCAAGCAAGGTAAACTGGACGAAGCGCGCTTCCTACAGTACGCCAAATACGTGCAACTGCTTTTCAAGTATGCGGATAGGGACATCCTGCTAAATGGCAGCTACGACAACCAGGTAGCCTCGTTTGCGCAGGGCAAGACGGCGTTCCTCCATCAGGGCAACTGGGTCGATCCTAACCTCCAGCAGCTCGGCGTAAAGTTCAAAATGGGCTATGCGCCTCACGCATTCCTGGATAAGGAAGAAAAAGGCCTGTATCTGTTTGCTCCGAGCTGGTACTGCGTCAATTCCAAGAGCCCGAACGCAGCAGCAGCCAAGGCGTTCCTCGCCGCAATGGCGGGTACTCCGGAAGGCCACGACTACATGGTCAATCAGGCGGGCATGATCCCGGCGTTCAAGTCGGTAAAACTCCAGCCAAAAGGCCAGCTTAGCCAGGCGCTTATGGCCGCAAGTGCTCGTGGTGGAAACTACGGTGTATTTTTCGGCATGTTGCCAGATGGCGCAGGCCAGAACATCTTTGCGCCAATCTACGACCTGTTTGCGCAAAATCCGGACAACATCGATCAATTCATTGCAGATATGAGAAAGGCGGTTGCTACTCTGCCGTCTAAGAAGTAATAGTGAGGATGATCTGGCGGGGCGCTGAATTTGTAAGCGGTTGAACCGCAACAGAAAGTGCGCCGCCAGTATTCGTCCATGCCGGTATTCACCCAAGTGAGGGTTAAGCGATGCATAGAACTAATCTCACTAAGATTCTCTTTGTCGTGCCCTGCGTATTCGCGTTGGTAATGGTGATCCTTATTCCATTTTTCTTTGGTCTTTATTATTCGACGACTACCTGGAACGGCGTCTCCGAGGATATCAAGTACATCGGTTTTGTTCATTACAAGAACGTAATTACTCAGCCGGATTTCTTATACTCATTCGTCATAACAGTGGCCTTTACCCTGATCAACGTTGTGCTTGTGAATATTGTAGGATTCATCCTTGCCCTCATTGTTACCGCCAACTTGCGATTACGCAACTTCTATCGTGCCGGCTTTTTCACACCGTATCTCATTGGCGGCATCGTCTTGGGCTATATTTGGCAGTTCCTTTTCAACAGCTCACTTCCTGCGCTGGGCAAGCTCATTGGGGTACCGCTTCTACAAACGTCCTTTTTGAGCCATGCGAATACTGTAATCTGGGCTATGTCCGTCGTAAACACCTGGCAATACGCCGGTTATATCATGTTGATTTTCGTCGCCGCCATTCAGGGTATTGCACCTGAGCTTATGGAGGCGGCCATGGTCGACGGTGCCGGGTACTTCAGGCGAACGTTCAAAATTCTCATTCCTATGATGGCAAACGCCTTTACTATCTCGCTTTTCCTGACGCTGACGAGTTCGTTCAAACAGTTCGATATGAACTTTACGTTGACACGCGGAGGCCCAGCCACTCGCTTTATGGGGGAGCCGGTCAAGGCAAGTCAGTTGCTCGCAATGGACATTTTCGATACTGCCCAGGCCAATCAAATGGCGGAGGCTCAAGCAAAGGCAGTTGTCCTTTTTGTTGCACTGGTGATTGTGTCGCTTATCCAGGTCTCGGTTAATAGAAGAAAGGAGGTGGAGTTATGAAGCGTGGCCACCCAGTCTGGAGCATCGTTTCCGAAGTCCTGGTATTTTGCCTTTTCGTCCTCTTTCTTGTCCCGTTTATCATGGTAGTCATAAACTCGGCCAAGACTTCTAAGGATATCATCTTTGATCCACTTGGCATGCCGAGTGACTGGGGTCAGCTGGTGACGAATGTCAAGCTGATTTTCAGCAACTCCACCGTGCACTATGCGAATGCCTTCCTGGACAGCACCGTGATTACTGTACTGTCGCTCGCGGTTATTGTGCTCTTTTCGGCGATGTGCGCGTGGGCTCTGGAACGCACAAAAGCGCGTTGGTCGAATCTCCTCTACTTTGCTTTTGTGGCCGCAATGGTTATTCCCTTCCAAGTATTGATGTTCCCTCTTGTGCGGTGGATGAGGGTGTTAGGCGGATTCCTCCACATTCAGCTCCTGCAGTCGATTCCAGGTATCGTTTTTGCTTACCTTGGTTTTGGCTGTCCGCTTTCGATTTTTGTCTTTTATGGTTTTATCAAGAATATTCCGTACGAACTGGAGGAGTCCGCGACGATCGACGGATGCAGCCAGGCTCGAACGTTTTTTCAGATTGTATTTCCGTTACTACAGCCAATCATCATCACCGTGTTAATTCTCAATGGTATATGGATTTGGAACGACTATTTGCTGCCCCTCCTAATGCTTGGCTCAAATGGCGCTGTGCAAACAATCCCGATCGCAGTCACCGCGTTTGCGGGCGCCTATCTTAAGCAGTGGGACCTGATACTGACGTCGGCGCTCATAGCGATGTTGCCGATTATCGTTTTGTACATTTTTGCGCAGCGCTACATCATTAAGGGCATGGTAGAAGGCGCCGTAAAGGGTTGAGCCTCTGATCGCGTTGTGCCTACCGCACGGCCTCCCAGAGCCCGGACTGCTCGGATCGGAAGGCCGCGTCGATGACCTTCATGTTACAGACGGCGTCCGATGGAGGCGTTGGCACCGGCTTGGACTCGAGTACACTGGAAGAAAAAGCCTCGAACATGAGCCGATACTGACTGGCCGGCCCAAGATTCACGCGCCGCGTGCCTAGGCCTGTGGTGATAATCGTGGTCACTGGGACGTCGTCATAGGCGTTGTATGGAAGAAGAATCGTCATCGAACCGTCTGTGCCCAATACCTCGACCCGCTGGAAACCAGCTGACTGCGTGCTCACGGTAAAGACCGCGTGCGCCTGGCCAAAGTCCAAAATGGCGGAGGAAAGCACATCAGTTCTAAAGGCGGGGTCTCTGTGTATCAGGGCCACGACGCGTTTTGGTTCGGCAGAAAGCAGGAATCTACTGGTGGAAATGGCATAGCAGCCTATGTCCAAAAGGCCGCCACCGCCCTTTTCCAGAATATTCCGGATATCTGCCGGATTTGTGTTAGAATAGGCAAACTGAACGTTGACTGAGGTTACCGTGCCAATTTCTCCGGAACGAATGACGTCGCGCGCGTGTACCCACTGCGGGTGGAAGCGATACATAAACGCTTCCATGACGTGAACATTCTTGGCCTTGGCATAGTCAATCGCTTCTTGTGCCTGGCCTGCGTTCAGGGCAAATGGCTTTTCACACAGAACATGCTTTCCTGCATCTGCGGCCTTTTTTACCCATTCCGCGTGCAGATGGTTTGGCAATGGAAGATACACGGCATCGATCTCCGGGTCAGCAAGCAACGCCTCATATGAGCCGTAGCTTTTCGGAATGCCCAAGAACCGTGCCTCGCTATCAGCCTTTGCCTTGTCTCTGGAAGCGATTCCCATAACCTTTACTTTTGCAGAATCCTTAAGCTCGTGATGTATTCGCAAGTGATAAATATGTGAGACCGACAAAATGCCCCATCGTAAATAGTCCATTTGCTCGCTCCTTTATTTGATTCTAGCTATAATACAGATTTACAGGTATAGTAAAGAGTATAGAAAAGAGCCGATTCGCTTCCGCTTTTGTGCAGAAAGACCAGACAGAACCGCAAAGTCCAGTTGCACAAAGACTTAAGCGGTAGAGCTCAGTTTAGGATAGTGCCGTGATGAGCATAAAAGATATAGCCAGGTTAGCTGGCGTTTCTCCTTCTACTGTCTCGCGGGTCCTTAACGACCGCGAATATGTGCGCGATGAAATCCGAAAACGCGTGCTGGAAGTTGTCAAGGAAAATGGCTATGTGCCCAATAATGTCGCACGGTCTATGGTGCTGCGACGCACCTTTACAATCGGCGTCATAATTCCGGACACTTTTAACATGTTTCAGCGCCAGCTTTTTTCCACGATTGAGCACCGTCTTGAACAATTTGGCTACAGAACAATGTTTTTCTTTGTCAAATGGAATTCTGAAAGCGAAAGTGACTGCCTGAGGCGCCTCAAGAGCGAGAGTCTGGACGGTGTGATCATGTTGCACGAAGTCCAATATCAAGCCATGTACAAATATCTCAACGAATTCCCCAACCCTGTCGTGCTGTGTACTTTTGGCTGCGAACACTATGACTTCCCCGCCGTGTATGTGGACGAAACTGGCGCAGCACGGGATGCAGTGGAGTACCTTATCCAGCATGGACACGAGCATATCGGCCTTATTGCCGGCGCTCATTTTTCTTTTTCAAATTTGAGATCCAAGAGCTATGTCGACGCATTGAAAGCGCATGGCATCGAGCCCAGGTCGGAATGGCAGGTGATTGTGCCGTCCTACACGCCGGAAGATGGACGGCTTGGCATGAAGACGCTGCTTGGGCGTGACAGTTCCCTGTCTGCCGTGTTCGCTATCACGGACGAGCTGGCAATCGGCGCTCTTCGGGCACTTCACGAGGCAAAAATCCGTGTTCCCGATGACATCAGTGTTATTGGATTTGACGATATCGACATTTCTGGCTATGTGGAGCCGGCTTTGACCACGATCCACCAGCCGATCGTCGAGATGGGCGAGCGTACCGCGGAGCTCGTCTGTACGCTTATTGCTGAAGGCAAAGGAGAGCACCTCAAGGTGGTTTTGCCACACCGACTTGTCGAGCGCGAGTCGGTAGCAAATGCAAATCACTTGCAATTCTGAGAGAATAGCTGTATCTTCAAGGTCGCGGATGACGATTTGCGAATCGTTCGCATTATTTGTGTCGTTCGTTCGGAGGATTTTGTGACCTTGAATTTTGTGAAACTGAATCGTAGTGCGTCAATACTATTGCTGGTGCTCGTGGTGGCATTTGCTCCCGGTAAAGTGGGAGCACAAGAACCGCGTGCCTCGGGTGCCAAGCTCGCGCAGGCAGCAGCAGGCAGTGCAAAGCCACTCGTTGCCGTGAGTATCCTTCCCCAAGCTGAGTTCGTGCAGCGTATCGCTGGCGACAGGGTTGATGTCCTCACCCTGGTTGGGCCAGGTGCCTCTCCGCATAGCTACGAGCCGACACCGCGCCAAATGGCGGACTTAAGCAGGGCCCAGGTTTGGTTCACGATCGGCGTTGAGTTTGAAATTCCGCTCGTTCCAAAAGTAAAGTCGCTCTATCCCAAAATGCTCCTTGTCGATACCGCCAAAGACGTCAAGCTGCGCAAGCTCGATGCGGATCCAGACGGAGACAGCGGATGGGATCCCCATACCTGGCTGGGGTACGAAGCCTCCAAACAGGAAATCACGGTGATCTATCAAACGCTGGCTAAGGCATTTCCGTCCAACGCAGGCTACTTTCGAGACAATTACACTCGATATATCGCGGATATCGACTCGGTTTTTGCACGCTTGAGCAAGAAATTGGCTCCCTACAAAGGCACGACTATCTACGTCTACCATCCGTCGTTTGGCTATTTTTTGGACACTTTTGGTATTGCACAAAAAGCGGTAGAAGTAGGAGGCAAAGAACCAACCCAGAAAGATCTGGCTGAGCTTATCAAGCAAGCTCAAAAGGACAAGGTAAAAATAGTGTTCGTTCAAAAACAGTTTTCTAAGACAGCGGCCAATGCAGTGGCTTCAGCTATCGGTGGCAAAGTTGTGGAAATAGATCCTCTTGCACCTGATTGGCTCAATAACATCGAGGTTATAGGAAACGCCATTGCACTATCGGAGGCAAAATGAGCCATAACGTGGCCATCAGTTTTCAAGATGTCGGTTTTGCACACCGGGAAGTCGTCGTTTTGGAGCACACGTCGTTTCATGTGCACGCAGGAGAATTCATAACGCTCATCGGGCCAAACGGTGCAGGGAAGACCACAATACTTCGGCTCATAATGGGGCTTGCAAAACCAAACTATGGGACGATTGAGGTTTTTGGTCGCTCTCCTCAGGTAGAGGCATCGGAAATTGGCTATGTACCGCAGTACATGAATTATGATCCATCCTTCCCCATCTCTGTGGCCGAGGTGGTGCGTATGGGAATGTTGCAGAGTAATTCAAGGGCGAGCCTCCACGCACCGCGTTCTTCGATTCAGTCTGCACTGGAGAAGGTTGGTGTGGCTGACCTGATAGACAGGCCATACCGGGCTCTGTCAGGTGGCCAGCGTCGGCGGGTTCTTGTTGCAAGAGCACTTGCAGGCGACCCAAAGATACTTATTTTGGACGAACCTACTGCCAATATGGACAGAGAAAGTGAAGAATTGCTCTTCGATGTACTCGGAAAACTCAAGGGGGGAACAACGATTATCATGGCAACGCACGATACAGATTTTGTCTCAGCGTTGAGCGACGTCGTGCTTTGCGTTGGCGAGCGGCAAGGTTGCGAGCATCGCATCCTGCGTCATGCCGCTTCACCAGACGAGCGCATCGCATCCACTTCCGGCGAGGGCCCAGTGGTTCGTGTTTTACACGACACCGACCTTGGGGACGAGGTGCCGAGCAACACGGCGCTGGGGAGTCGACAAAGAGGCACACGATGAACTTTTTTGCCGCACTCGTCGACCCATCCATGCCCTTTGTGAGAAACGCTTTTATTGCAGGGTTGCTGTCCAGCCTGCTTTTTGGGGTTTTGGGCTCAGTAGTTACGGTAAAACGCATTGCAGGTTTGGCAGGATCAATCTCCCATGCCGTTTTGGGAGGAATTGGGCTTGCGCTCTTCCTGGATGCAAATAAGATCATTCCCGGAATGCCTCCTATAGTCGGTGCTTTGATCTTCGCACTTCTGGCAGCCGCCCTGATCGGCCTTGTTTCTCTCAAAGCAAAACAGCGCGAGGACACGGTGATCAACGCGATTTGGGCCATAGGCATGAGCTTAGGTATACTTTTTATCGCCAAAACGCCGAGCTACGCCGACCCTATGAGTTACCTTTTTGGCAATATTCTCCTTGTTACCTCCACCGATATTTATCTCTTGGCAATTCTCGACATCATCGTGGTCATCTTGGCATGGCGCTACTACCCACAGATCGAGGCGAGCGCCTTTGACGAAGAGTTCGCCCGAACACGCGGTGTCAAGACCGATTGGGTTTTTCTGGTAACCCTGGGTGTTACGGCCGTGTCCGTGGTGCTCTTGCAGACTTTTGTCGGAATTGTCATGGTCATTGCCATGTTGACCTTGCCTACCGGCGTCGCAAGTTATTTTTCAAAGAACTTGCGCGGGATGATGTTGCTTTCATCAATCTTTTCTTTCATTTTTTCGTTTATCGGACTTGCCTTGAGCTGGCAGCTCGATCTACCTTCCGGTGGAACAATTGTTTTGGTAGCAGGCATCGTTTTTATAGCAATTTCGTCGGTGCGGATACGGCGAAAAGCATAAGACAGACATAAGGCAGACATAAGGCAGCCGGAAGGCTACAGAATTGAAAAGACTACGGAATTGAATTATGACAAAAGCAAGAAGTAAGATATTGGAAGTCCTGGAGAAAGAAAATAAGCCAATGACAGCGGCAGACTTGGCCGCTGGCGTTGCCTCATTCTGCGACACCGCTACGGTGTATCGGTCGCTTCACTTTTTAGAAGAGCACGGACTTGCGGATTCTTTTGTGCTCTACTGTTCGGCACATGGAACCGAACGGTACTATGTTTCGCACAACGCTGTTCATCGACATTGGTTTCACTGCGAAGTCTGCCATAAGTTTATCGATATGGGCTCATGCACCATTGCACCTATGCTCGGCGAGGTAGAAAGGGAAACAGGTGTCCTCATTCATACACATACGCTGTATACGACGGGCATCTGCCCGCAATGTCAGCAAGAGCCTAAGACGACTGCCAAACTAAACTAAACTAAACTAAACCGCCTATTACCCTTATCAAGAAGGCCATAATCCAGGCAAGGCCGAGTGCATAGCCTATTTCGAAGAGTGCCCACTTGGAGCCCGCCTCGCTTTTTATAGTTGCAATGCTCGCAAGGCACGGGGGCATGACAAGTACAAAGACCATAAGCGAAAGCGCAACAAGCGGCGACATCGTCGGGTCGGCGTTGAGCGCCGCAGTCAGGCTTGCCGTAGTATCTCGTGCTGCGGTCGTTGCCTGTCCAGTATTCGAACTTTGCACTTCTGTACTTTGCGGCTGTCCACCATTCCCGTACAAAATCCCCAACGTGGAGACAATCAGCTCTTTGGCCGTAAAGCCAGGTATGAGGGCTACTCCGATTTTCCAGTTAAATCCCAACGGCCTTATGGCTGGCTCAATGAATTTGCCGATTCGTCCTGCAACGCTGTATTCTAGCTTGTATTCGTCGGTGTAGGGTCCTCCCTTGGGCAATGGGAAGGTTGTGAGCGCCCAAATAATGATAGATGCAGCGAGAATAACTGTGCCCGCTTTTTTTACGTATTGCCAGGTCTTTTCCCATACATGCCAGAAAATACCCTGCACGGTAGGTAGGCGGTACGGAGGAAGCTCCATGACAAAAGGTGTTGTTTTGCCCCGGAGCACTGTCTTTCTCAAAAAAACCGTGGAAAGGAAAGAAAGCACGACACCGCCCAGATAAATCGCCATAACTACGTTGGCAGCGTTCCTGGGGAAAAATGCTCCTGCAAGCAACACATAAACTGGCAGCTTTGCACCGCAGCTCATAAAAGGCACGGCAAGAATCGTCGCAATTCGATCCTTGGGACTTTTAAGTGTTCTGGTGGACATAATTGCCGGCACCGAACAGCCAAAGCCAAGTATCATGGGCATAAAGGACTGGCCATGCAGGCCGAAACTATGCAGAATTCGATCAGTCAGAAATGCCGCGCGCGACATGTAGCCTGTGTCTTCCATAATGGAGATGCACAAGAAAAGCAAAACGATAAGTGGTACAAATGACAGCACACCGCCAACTCCGCCTACAATGCCATCGACCACAAAAGAACGCAGAAGTCCGGGAGGAATGACCTGTCCCAAATATCCGATCAGTGCACCTTCGGCGCTTTCCAGCCACGCCACAGGATACGCGCCAATCGTAAAGGTCAGTTTGAATATTCCCCATATAATCAGGAGGAACATTGGCAGGCCCAAGAACTTGTTCATTAGAACGCGGTCGATTTTTTCGGTTGGGGAGATTTTTTCTACTGGAGTTTTACGAACTGCTTCGGCAAGTGCACCGTGGATATAACCGTATCGCTGCTCGGTTATCACGATTTCCGAGTCTTTGCCGAAGTGCTTCTTGATCCAAAGGCGGTAAGCTTCTGCCTGATCTCGAATCTGTTCGCCTCTTGGAGTGGCCCCGAGTTTTTGTATGGCGTTCTGGTCGTTTTCCAGCAGTTTGATTGCTAGCCAGCGCGGCGGATAGCGTTTGCTGAATTCGGGGTCCTCAAGCAACATCTTTTCCAGACCCGCAAGACATTTTTCGATTTCTGGACCATAGCTCGGCATTTTACCGGAAGTTCCGTTTCGGCTGGCTCTCTCTATGGTGGACAGCAATGCATCTATGCCCTTGCCATCGGTCCCAACGGTCTTTACGAGGGGGATGCCAAGCGTCTTGGACAATTTGTCTGCATCGATGTGAAGGCCCTTGGCTTCCGCTTCGTCCGACATGTTGAGCGCACCGACAAGCGGTACTCCCAGCTCCTGAAATTGCAGGCATAGGTTAAGGTTGCGCTCGAGGTTCGTGGAGTCCAATACATCCACGATAAGATCGGGTTTTTCTTCCAACACAAAATCTCGAGCCACAACCTCATCCAGGGAATACGCCGTCAGGCTGTAGGTTCCCGGCAGGTCCACGATATGCAAAACAAGGTTTCCGTATTCCCTGGTACCTTCGCGCTTTTCTACAGTGACGCCAGGGTAATTCCCAACCTTGTGATGAGCGCCTGTCAGCGCATTGAAAAGGCTTGTCTTGCCAGCATTAGGATTTCCCGCCAAAGCGACATGCAAATGCCTTTTGCCAGGCTCCTCGTGTGCCGCTTCTCCGCTTTGTCCTCGTTCTCCGGGTCCTCTGCGTATCATATATATTTCCTTGTGCTTCTCTAAGTACTTTTTCAGTTGCACTTTCCTGCAAAATCGGTTTCACCTCTATAAGGTGCGCCTCGCTGCGCCGAATCATCACGTCGTAGTCTCGTATCCGGATCTGCAGAGGGTCATGCAAAAAGGTACCGCGAACCAAAGTACCTTGCGCTCCATCTGTAAAACCCATGTCTGCAAGGCGCCTGCCAACTTCGCCACCAATAAGCACCCGCAAAACCACGAACTGTGTCCCTTCGTCCAAGTCAGATAAGCGCATAGAAACCTCGACCCTGTTGATAGATTATTTTTTCTGATCACCGGCACTTTGCCGTGCGCATTCTGGACAGAGCCCATGAAGTTCCATCCAGTGACCAGTCTCTGTAAACCCGAATTTCGCAAAAACGCGCTTTTGAGCCTTCTCGATTTGTGGATCGTAAAACTCCACGACACGCCCGCACTTTGTGCACAAGAGGTGATCGTGATGAGCGTGCCTAAATGCGTGCTCGTATTTTTTGGGGCCATTGTCCTGGCTTGCATCGCGCGCAAGTCCTGCATCCTCGAGTAGCTTCATTGTCCTAAAAACCGTGGCCTGACCGATAGAAGGGTCAAGTTTCCTTGAAGCGGCCAGGACATCGTCAGTAGACAAGTGGCCTTCATGCTCCAAAAAAGCCTGGAGCACTTTTTCTCGGGGCGTCGTCATTTTGAGTCCGCGCTCGCGCAAGTACTGGTTGAACACTTCGTATTCCGTTTCTGTACCGTTCATTACTTCGACTCCGCACCCACCGACGCATTCAATGAATATCTCTTTTCCGAGAAAGCTTCGAGGAAGCAGCCCGCCTTGCCGTCAACAATTGATATTGATAATCATTATCAAAAATGTGAACAATTGTCAAGGCGAAATCGATAAAATAGATTCGTGTCCGCAGTCTGTCCAGTCGACGACTTCATGAGTTCTTGCGACAAAATGACATACTGTATACAATCCGAATATGGAAAAGCGCTACTTTACCTATCAGCAGATTCATAAAACTGCTCAACGAATAGCAAAGCAGGTTGAGGCGAGCGGCTTTGACCCGGATGTCATCGTAGCCATTGGTACTGGCGGCTTTATTCCCGCCAGAATCATGCGAACCTATCTTGGCAAGCCGATTTTGGCCGTTGGCGTCGCGTACTACGATATCAACGACAAGCCGACCGAATCCCCACGTAAGGTTCAGTGGATTGAAGAAGCCGAAAAGAAGCTCTCGGGCAAGAAGATTCTGCTTGTGGACGAGGTGGACGACACGCGGACCACATTGGAGTACTGCGTGCGCGAGCTTATGAGGCATCACCCGGAAGAAATCGCCATTGCCGTGCTCAACAACAAGGACAAGCCAAAAGAGGGTACGCTTCCGTCAGAGGTTAAGCACTACTTTGTGGGCGAAACATTGGGGGATACCTGGATCGTGTATCCGTGGGATGCGCAGGACATCGACGAACACGACCAATTGGCCAGTCATGCATAAGACTCGTGCATAAATATGACTTACTATTGTATTTTTTAACAGAAATCTCTACCTCTAACTTGACATTACAGGGCAGAATGGCTTATTTTACGCTGCAATCCGGATAGAATGCAAAATCCGAAAGGAGCAAGAGTTATGAAAAAGGCGCGTTCTGTTTTGAGCGTTTTCCTTGCAGTTGTGGCAGTGTTTGGAGTAGTTACAGCAGTGACTTCTTGTGCATCAAAACCGAAAAAAGTTGTTGTAGCGACCGATGCTACCTGGCCGCCCATGGAATATGTGGACGAAAACAAGAACCTCGTGGGGTTTGATATTGATCTGATCAACGAAGTGGCCAAGGCCGCCAACTTTCAGGTTGAAATAAAGAATACTGCCTGGGACGGCATCTTTGCGGGGCTTGCAGCAGGGGATTATCAGGTGGTGGCCTCTTCAGTGACGATTACCGACGAACGCAAACAGACCATGGACTTCTCGGATCCCTATGTCAACGCCGGCCAGGTCTTGGTCGTGCGCAAGGATACGACAGGGGTAACCACGCTTGCCGATATGGTGGGCAAAAATGTGGGTGCTCAGATTGGAACCACTGGTGCGATCGAGATTGGTAAGGTAGAGGGCGTCAACCTCAAGACATACGACGAGGTCGGGCTTGCTTTCCAGGACCTCGTAAATGGCAACATTGATGGTGTTGTGGCGGATTCTCCCATTGCAGCCAATTTCGCGCTGCAGAATGCAACCTACAAGGAGGCCCTCATGATCGTTGGCCAGCCGTTTACCGACGAATACCTCGGCTTTGCAGTGAAAAAGGGCGATACTGCGACCCTCAAACTGCTCAACGATGGGCTCGCCAAGGTAAAGTCCTCGGGGAAACTGGACGAACTCGTGGCAAAGTGGCTAAAATAACGGCATGGCAAAGAAGGAATCCGCCTCTCAGCAAGAAGAACAAGATCCGCAAGAAGATACCGGACATGCAACTATAAATGTTACGGATGGCACCCTGATTCCGACAAAAAAGGAGCAGGGTGCTCTTTCAGCGTGGAACTTGTCGTTTTTTGGCGCAATTGCGCTGCTCATTATTCTGCCCATCATCGAACCCGACCCTTACCTCAAGATTTTGTCGTTTGTCCCAGATGGCCTTGCCGCAACCTTCGGAGTGACACTCACTTCTATAGTGTTTGCCCTCATCATTGGGCTGTTCGCTGGCCTGGGACGGGTCTCTGCCAATAAGGCGATTAACCGCATCGCCACCATCTATGTTGAGGTAATCCGCGGCATTCCACTGTTGGTACAGCTGTTCTATATCTATTATGCGCTGGGCCCGCTTCTGAAACTAAAAGGGCCTTCTGCCGCAGTGTTGGCGATGTCGATCTGCTATGGCGCCTACATGGCCGAGATTTTCAGAGCAGGCATCCAGGCAGTGCCCAAGGGGCAGATGGAGGCGGCACTGGCGCTGGGCATGAATAGATCGACCGCGATGCGCAGAATCATTATCCCGCAGACCATCCGAATCATTCTTCCACCCATCGGAAACGAATTCATAGCGCTTCTTAAGGATTCTTCGCTGGTTTCGATTCTGGCCGTGTCCGATCTGTTACGGCGGGGCCGAGAGTATGCCTCTACCTCGTTCCGTTACTTTGAGAGTTATACGGTCGTGGCGCTCATCTATTTGGTCATGACATTGTTCTTCTCGCGCCTTGTCGCGATCATGGAAGAAAAGCTGAGGCATTATGGCTCCCATAATTGAAATAAAAAACGCTGTCAAAAACTTTGGTGCTGTGCGTGCGCTGCGGGGCGTCAGCCTCGATGTGGCAGTTGGCGAGGTCGTGCTCATCATTGGGCCGTCCGGCTCCGGCAAGAGTACCTTGCTGCGCTGCGTCAACAGGCTTGAGCAGCTCGATTCGGGTTCAATTCTGATTGAAGGGCAAAGTGTAACAGACCCCAAGGCAGATATCAGGCTCATTCGGGAAAAAGTGGGCATGGTGTTTCAGAGTTTTAATCTTTTTCCGCACCTCTCCGTTTTGGACAACATAACATTGGCACCGATGGAAGTGCTTAAAATGCCCAAGGAGGAAGCCCATGCCAAGGCCAGAGAACTTCTGGCCAAGGTTGGTTTGAGCGACAAGGTCGGCGCGTGGCCGGAGCAGCTTTCTGGTGGCCAGCAACAGCGTGTCGCCATCGCAAGGGCGCTCGCGATGAGTCCTAAGGTGATGCTCTTTGATGAGCCGACGAGCGCGCTCGACCCAGAGATGATCAAAGAAGTTTTGGATGTAATGACGGACCTCGCAAACGAGGGGATGACCATGCTCGTTGTGTCTCACGAAATGGGCTTTGCACGGGCAGCCGCGGACAGAATCATCTTTATGGACGCAGGGCAGATCGTCGAAGAAGCACCGCCGGAAACCTTCTTTTCTTCGCCGCGCGAACAGAGGACAAAGGACTTCTTAAGCCACATACTGTAGCCGGCCGTTGGGCCTGTTGGGCAGCCTATTGGTCCGGCCGTTGGGCCTGGTGCACAGCGGAATCACGCGGCATTGCGGCCGACACCACCTCATATTCGGTTAAAGTTCCTCTTTTTTGCGCCGCCCTTTGTGCCGCGGTTCATGATGCTGTATAATTATTACCTCATGCCGCCCTGCATGCTGTTTGGGAGTCTTTTGCTCTTTGTTTGAGCCTCTTGGGATGGCGTCTTGTGAGGTATGCGAAGGGCGAGGAAGAACAAAAAGGAGGTAACTTGAGCAAATGAGTGATACCAAGAGGAAGAAACACGGACTAAAGAAATATTGGTTAAAGACACGAGCCAAAATTTTGACAAGGACGGCGCAAAAAACCCCCACCTTATTGACCGGCGTTGGCAGCATAAAATTGGTACCCTCTGAATTGAAAGTACATAAAGCTCAAAAGCCTCTGATCGTTACCAGCCCCACTTTGTCCAGGACAGAAACCATCGCCCAACTAAAAGACATTCTTCGTCAAGCCGACATTCCCTTTGAGATCTTTGATCGAATACTCCCAGATGTTTCCTTTGAACAGTGCGAAAATGGCGTTGCAGCAATGCGCAGCACTGGTTGCGATGCCGTGGTTGCCGTTGGGGGCGGATCGGTCATGGACGGGGCTAAGCTGATTAGGATGGGGAGAACCCATGGTAGGCCACTCGCGTCGTTTGCAGGCATTGGGAAATTTAGGAACGAAGGTGCACCCCTGATCTGCCTTCCGACAAATGCGGGTACAGGTTCTGAGGCGACGGTCATCTCTGTGGTTCGAAACGAAAAAACGCGCAAATTCGACATGGTGATAGACGCAAAACTGCCTGCTGATACGGCGATCTTGGACCCATCCCTGACAGTGGGACTTTCTCCTGGTGTCACGGCGATAACAGCGATGGACGCTTTTGTTCACGCTATAGAGGCGTATACCAACACCTTGCACCATTCGGATTCTGACGTGCAGGCGTCTGAGGCGATTCGGCTTATTTTTGCCAACTTGCCCAAGGCTTGCGTAGATGGATCGGATCTTTCCAGTAGAGAAGCGCTTTTGCGGGCCTCGCATTTGGCAGGAAGGGCGCTCAGCAGGGGATTTGTGGGTTACATCCACGCGGTAGCACACCGGTTTGGCGAGCTCTACCGTGTGCCACATGGACTCGCCAACGCGATCGTGCTTCCGTACTTCTTGGATCTTTATCTCGATATTTGCCCGGACAGGCTTGCGGAGCTTGCCGCGACGTCTGGGCTCTTTGTGGAGTTGCCGGAAGACGATGATCCTGGCAACGCAAGGAAATTCGTCGAGGCGGTACGCCATTTATTGTACGATCTCGTAATTCCGGAGAAGGCAAAGTTCCTTCGAGAGGCCGATATACCAAAAATTGCGAGCGCCGCGCTTGCGGAGGTGTACCAGATGTCGTATCCGGTGCCAGTAATCCTCAGTAAAGAGGAATTAGTGGCGATCCTCGGAAAAATGCTCGTATAGACGGCGCAGCCTCGCACATATGCGGCATCAGAGAAGCTGAATTTCCTGAGCACGTTCGCGCAAGGCTGCAGGAAGCGTTTGGGCGCCGGTCTGCGAAGTGAGCAAGGTGGTGACTGCGCCATCCCTGGCGGCACGAAGGGCGCGGCCAAGGGAACGGAAATCGGACTTTGAGGCCGCCAAGAGCTCGTCGCGGTGTTCTTGCCGCTTTTCGTCGGTATAGTGGACAAGATAATTGACAAGCGAGGCAAAGCCCTTTGCGTCGGGCAGCATGTAGATGTCGACATCACCAATAGTCCCAATAATGCACTTGCGCAGCTCGTCCTCAGAGATTTCCGCTGTTTCCAGAAAATCCGATGCAGCGTCGTAAGCCTCCAGCGTGCGGCCAAGGTTGGGGTCGCGGTAGGAAGCGAAGGCGAAGACGCCTGTATTGAGGTCGTAGACTGAGGGGCAACCGTAGGCGCCGCCCTGAACCCGGATTTTTTCCCAAAGATACACAGTGTCCAAGTATTTTTTGACCACACGGAATGCGCCGTTGGCGGGTGCGCCTGCCATGCCGATGGGATAGGCGCGGCCTACGAAGTTGACCTGTGTGGGTGCAAGAAGTACTTCGGGCGCGGCATTTGGTGCGATCGCGGCGCTTGGTGCGGTGTCGGGATCAGCGTTGGGCGCAGCGGAACTCGATGCTTGACCTTGGACTTGGACTTGGCCTTGAGCTTGTACAAGCCCCTGCACAAAGCCCTCAAGGTGTGGCCTTACGGCTTCGAAATTGGCTTTGTCCAGCGTGACGTTGTAAATTACATGAGAAAAATCGAGAACTGCACTGCGTACCGCTTCAAGGTCGGCGAGCACGCCAGACCAATCGGTGTCGATACGCGCGGCAAGATCGCGCAGGAAGAAAAGCTGCTCGCTGCCGCGTAGGCGCTCCGCCATTGCGTCTGCTTGCGAAAAATGCGAGCGCATCCGCGTTATCACGAGCCTGTGCCCCTCAGGGATGGCAGAAGCCTCGGCCTGGGCCTTTTCTTCCAAGACAATCTGGCGCAAGCGCTCCTTGTTGTCTAACTTGGCGTGGAGCAGGACCTCTGTAAGGAGCTCAAACAGCTTGTCAGTTTTCTCGGCCATCGCCTTGGACCGGACGATAAACGAAGCCGACGCCTTTTTTGAGTCCCAGACAGTGCCTGTGTGCACCGACGCCCCGATTCCGCCGGTATGTTTACCAATTTCTTGCATTATAGTGATATAGTCAAACCTATCTGTACCGGTTTCCAAGATCGCCCGGCCAAAAATGCTCACGTATGGCAGAAGCCTCGGCTCGATTGTCGTGAATGGGAAGGCAACATCGAAATAGAAAATCGAGCTCGTCGGAAGATCATGGAAGAGCCCCACAGAGGCCACTGCCTCACTGGCCTGAATCGAGAACACCTCACAGGGCAGCTTGGGCGCCTGCCTCGGGATGTCCGCAAGGTCGAGCGAAGGGATCGTGGCAAGCGCCTCTGGGGAATCCGGCGTTTCCTGGCGCCGATTAAGCGCCTCAACCTGGGCCTTCAACGCCTCTATCTCGGCATCGGAAAGTCGCGCCCGGATTGCCGCAAGCTCGGCCTTTTCCTGCGCCTCGCGGCGTCTACCTTCTTCAGCAGATGGCAAGAGCCTCACCGTACTACGAAATTGATTTTTTAAGAAAAGCGAATCGATCATCGACTCAAAAAGGCGCTCACCCTTGGCGAGTTTTGCGCGAAGGTCCCGAATGGGCGCCTCAAACTCGAGCGCATCGATAGGGTTTTTGTCGTAAAGCCACTCGCCCAGTGCCTCAAACATGACGGCGAGCCCGCGTGGAAAGTTCCCGGTATTTTTCTCGCGCAGAGCGAACTCCACCGTGTTGATGGATGCTTCTATTGTGTCCGGATCGATGCCGTCTTTTGCAAGCTGGGCCAAGGTGTTCAAAATGAGCACCTCGACCTTGCCCATGTTCTCAGGCGCCACCCCTTTGAGCCCGATGGACCAGGCTGTCTGACGCATGCTTTCTTCGTAGCCAAAACCAGCAAGGTCCTCGCCGTAACCCGAATCGATGAGAGCCTTGCGCAGGGGCGAGGCGGAAGTGCCGATAAGGATATAGGTCAAAATGGTGAGCGCAATGGAATATTCAAGATCGCCATGTTCGGCAAGCCCCCAGTTGACCGCGACAAATCCCTTGTCGTCGTTGCCGTCGCAGGCCTTGTCCACGGAGATCGGCGTGGTAAAGGGCGTCTGCAGGCCTGGCATGGAGTCGACCTCGGCGCGCGAAAATGGTGCAAGCCAGGCGTCCATCATGCTGAGCCTTGTGTCCGGATCGTCGTCGCCATAGAAGAAAATAAAGGAATTGGATGGGTGATAGTATTTCTTGTGGAAAGCCACAAAAGTCTGGTAGTCGAGTTGCGGGATGACCTCAGGATCGCCACCTGAATCGAAACCATAGGTAGTGTCGGGGAAAAGCGAGCGGCGGCACCAGTCGGCGTGCATCTCGTCTGGGTCGGAATAGGCGCCCTTCATTTCGTTGTAGACGACGCCTTTGCGCGAGAGCGAGCCATCGGGCTCGACTTCGTAATGCCAGCCTTCCTGTCTGAAGATGTCTTCGCTCAAGGTCGGATAGAACACCGAGTCGAGGTACACATCGATGAGGTTGTAGAAGTCCTTGAGGTTGGTCGATGCGACGGGGTACACGGTTTTGTCGGGGAAGGTGAGGGCGTTCAGGAAGGTGTTGAGGGAGCTTTTCATGAGTTCGACAAAGGGTTCTTTGACAGGATATTTGCGCGAACCGCAAAGCGTGGAGTGCTCCATGATGTGGGCGACGCCGTTCGAGCTTGAAGGAGGCGTGCGAAAGCTGATGCCGAAGGACTTGTTTTCGTCCTTGTTGATGATGGAAAGCAGGCGCGCTCCCGTGCCGTCGTGCTCATAAAGGCGCACAATGGAATCGATTTCCGGGACACTTCGTTCTTCAATAAGGGTAAATGACATAAATTAATCCTTTCTATTATATATAATTAAGCATGATTATGCCTGTCGCCGTCAACCTTAGGGGAACGGCGGCCGATACCTTCGAATAAAGGTCGTAAAACGAGCTTGTCGATGGTGTTGGCCACCGCAAGGCCAGTGGCTACGGCAAAGGCAGTCATAAGGGCTGTCATGCCGATTTCGAGGGACTGGCTTGTTTTGCCCTCCACCGAAGCGAGCATAGTGTAATACATTCCGCCGCCGGGGACGAGTGGTACGATACCGGAAACCATGTATACCGTGGCCGGGCGATGCCGGAAACGCGCAACGAGTTCACTGTAGAGCCCTGTAGCGACGGCTGCGGCAAAAGAAGTAAATGCTATTGAAGCACCCGACGGGATGGCTTGTCGAACAGTCCATCCAAGGGCGGCGCCACAGGAAGCAAGGAGCGCGTCGGCACTACATAACCCGAAAAGTACCGAGATGGCCAGAGTCCCCAAGGCCGCATAGAGAGGGCCTTTGAGGAGGCCGAAAAACGTCAGCATGGCAGTGCTCATCGCGCCACTCCTGGCAGTAAAAAGCGCCACAAAGCCATGACGCCGCCTGCGCCTGAGGAAATTGCCGCAGCAGTAAGAAAGGCATCGGTGCCGCGGGCAAGGCCAGCAAGAAGGTCGCCTGCAATAATGTCCCGGATAGCGTTGGTTATCGCAACGCCGGGCACCATCAACATAATCACACCGATGACCGTGACATCGGTGTTTATCGGAAGGCCGCAATAGTGGACCGCGAGCGAAGCGAGCGTAGCAAGGGCGCCGCCGGCGAGGCTCGCGAGGAAGTCGGGCAGGCGCCAGCGCTGGAAGGCGGCGAGCGCGAGCTCGAGTATGGCGCCGATGGCGACGGCGGCGCCTGCGTCCAGGAGCCTGCCACCAAAAAGCAGGGTAAAAAAGGCCGCACCCAGGGCTCCTGCTCCCACTTTTGCTGACAAGGTATGCTCCCTCATGCGCTCTATTGCGTCCATCTCGCTGGAAGCTTCGTCAAAACTCATGGTATCGGTGGCAAGGGCCTGGGCCATTTTGGCAAGTCGCGATACTTTTTCCAGGTTCATCTGTCGGTGTTTGATTCTGCGCACCACAGAGTGTACTTTGCCATCTTCGCCTGCGAACGAGAGCATAAGGCCAGTGTTCGTCGCAAAGCACTCTGGTTCCATGCCGCCCTGGCTTGCAATGATGCGCATGGCGATTTCCTCGGCCCGATATGTCTCGCCGCCATTCTCAAGCATCATTCTTGCCGCGTCCGCTGCAAAAAGCAGTAGCTCTTCCGATTCCATTGCTCGTATATTAGCCTGCCTTTTCTTTCGCGGCAAGAAAGGCTCTGGTAGAGAAAATAACAATGTGTACCCAATGAGAAAAAACGTTGTTTCTTGTGGTGTTCAAGTCTTGTTCGAGAACAAAACTGGCAAAACCTAAGGGGGTTCGATATGGAGATTGTGATGGAAAGAAGGAAAGTACCGGTTATGGCTGCCTTGGTTCTAATCGCCGCGTTGCTACTCGTCCCAGGGCTCACCGTCTCGGCGCAGGTAAAGCAGGGAAATGAGAAACTTGGGCCTGGGCAGTTTCCTTATGGCTATGCGTTTCAAAAACCGCTGAAATTAACTGCTGAAGAGGAAAAAGCCATTCGAGATATTGTTTCCAAAGATCAAAGCGAGCTAGCTAAGGCGCGTGCGGAAACTCGCATTAGCCAGGCAAGAATCTCAAGGTTGATGTTGGACGACAATCCGGACATAGGCGCTATTTCTGCCGAGCTGGACCGGATCGCCGAGTTCGAAAAAACGATCAAGATGATCCAAATTCAGCGCCAGATCGAGATTAAAAAACTCCTTGGCGAAGATCGCTACAACGAGTTAGTCAGAGGTCTTGCCCAAAGACGAATCAAAGACGGGGGGTTCTGGTTTCTGCGAGGCCCGTTTTATGGCAAGAGGCCTCCGAAAAATTTCGAACCCGCGCCAGACCAGGCCTCTGATTATGACAACAATTGAGGTTTTAGAAACGAGTTTTAAACAAGCTCGGATTAAGAAAGCCTAGCTCATGTTGGCATAACTACTGGCCATAACCACGGCCTAAGAGTGCCGTGGTTTTTCAATTTTTGAAACAGTGTTTTGAATCCTGGATTTATCAGAATATCAACATTTTCCCTTGAAGAAAAGTACTCAGTTGGCTGGCGGTTTTCGCTTCACATCTAGCCAATGGATCGACTTTGTTCTAAACTTGCAGAAAATGTTTAAATTGATTTTCGTTACTGCCCAAAGTTAAAAACAAAAAATAGAAAGCAGATTCTTTTGAATTTTGCAGGACCGCTCCTACGGAAAAGGATGCTAACCATGGCGTGGCTAGAAATCATTCTTTACCTTACCGTCGCAATCCTCTTGGCACTCCTTGTGTTCGCTTTTACACGACGCAACAACTTCTTATCGCCGCTTTATGTCTTGATGGTGCTGGCTGTATTGGTATATATCCTGGGCTACACGCGCGAACTTTCTTCACACTCAGTAGAGGAAGCAGTCTTTTGGATTAAGCTTGAATATTTCGGCATTCCGTTTCATTCTCTGTTTTGGTTTCTTCTGACTTACCGACTCTGTTACGGTAAATCGCTTTCGTTCCCTGTGATGCTTGCCGTTTGCATAATCCCGATTCTTACGCTTTTCGCTGTTGTGACCAATGAATATCACCATCTTTTCTACACGAACATTTCCATCCTGCAGATTTCCGGCATTACTCTTACGCAGTTCGGGAGAGGGCCGCTGTATTACTTGCATGTAGTTTAT
>JBDKTP010000020.1:0-17994 GCA_039680115.1 Rectinema sp. | reverse complement strand
CAGCTGTTTCAAACTCCTGATTGCCAGGTTCGGGTATCTCGTGCAAGGCTCTCCTGGTATCCACAAGCCACGACGCCATATCTTGGGCTTCTGCCTTTATGTTTTGAATCGAAAGAACGCCTTTCGAGTATTGTTCCTCTCTTGCTGTTTTCACTCCATCCGCCTTGCGAGATACCTTATCTTTTCTGTCATCCTCTTCGCCTTTCTTCATTTCTGCTCACTCACTTGGAAAATTTCTGCTCACTCACTTAAAAACCTCGCACTTAAACTTCGATTCGCTTGACTATTCGCTCGACTAAGCCTCTGGCTCAGGAAAGTCGTCTTAAGCCTGTAGCCTTTGCAAAGTCGAGCCTGACAGTCTATTGTCGATTGCGACCGCCTTACCGCCAGAAAAGTATATTCGTGGCACGCGCCTTCCAATGCCGCACAGGAGTTCGTTGCGGTTGGTATCGCCCCACGCAGAGGCCTCCTCCAATCCAATCTCGCCCCCGCCGAGCAATACAACCTCGTCATCCTCCATCACGCCCGGGACACCACCTACATCGACCATAGTCTGATCCATGCACACAAGCCCAACCACCGGCGCGCGTATCACTCGTCCCTGGGAGTGCACGCTCACTTGTGCCCTATTGCCAAAGCATCGAGGGTAACCATCGGCATAGCCGACAGGCAATGTGGCAATCAAGGTCCCACCCTTTGGCGCCTTCCATGAACTGTCGTAGGACACCATCTCTCCCTCGCGCAAGCGTCGTACCCTTGAGATGTGTGTTACAAGCGTCCCCGCTGCAGGAAATCGAAACTCGTCGTATTCTGGACCCATTCGATATGGCCTCACCCCAAAAAGCGCGGCACCAACTCGGACCATATCCAAACGGAAGGCCGGATATCGGACTGTACCTATTGAGTCGCACACATGGTGAATGCCGGTTTTGAGCCCAATCTTCTCGCAGTTTGCCAAGATCTCTTCAAAGAGCTCAAATTGAATATGGTCGGATCGCTCGTCGCGCAGTGCAAGATGGGTAAAAACACCCTCTATATCCAATCCGGGCAGAGATGCGATATTCTCGATGACTGCAACAGGATCTTCGTATGGCTTTATTCCAAGCCGGTTCATGCCAGTATCCAGCTTTATGTGTATAGGAAGTGGCTCACCAGTAAACCTGCCAGTTCCAACAACTTGTTCAGATTGGGCAACTGCATTTGAAAGCGCATGCGCAAGACTCAAGTTGAAAACCGTTGGCGAAATATGCGCATCGACGACTTGTTGCGCGCAGTCCTCCGGTATGTAGCCCATGACCAGAATATGCGCTTGAGGAAAGAACCTGCGCAGCTCCAATCCCTCGTCCAAGGTCGCGACGGCGAGCATGTCGGTCCCCAAGGCGAGCAGGGTTTCTGCCACCATTGGAGCGCCATGTCCGTAGGCATCTGCTTTGAGCACAGCAGCAATCTTGACAGAATCACCCACGATTCGCTTTAGATCACGAAAATTTGAAGCAATTACGTCAAGATCCACACTAAACCATGTCGGCCGCCCCAAAAAACGCCCCCACTGGTCCATCTGGTCCGACGAGATACGCTCCATTGCTTTACCTTCTTAACCTTTCAGACTTGATCCTTTAGGCCTTCTCTCTTTTCACTGCCCCCAGGCTTGCGAGCAGCCTTTTTGTTGACTCGGAAAACACTCCATTAAAGACATTCCTGGCCGGGCCCATCAAGGTAATTGAAGGTTTAGAAAGGTCCAAAGTCAAGGTTCCGCCGGGCATAATTACAGAAACTTTACTACTTGGTTCTATGAGCCCGAGTTTTCGTGCCACCGCAGCGACAGCGCAGGCGGAGGTGCCGCTTGCCAAAGTGTACCCGGCCCCGCGTTCCCAAATCTGGATGCGCAGGGTTTTGCTGTCTACAACTTTGGCAAACTGAACGTTCGTGCGGTTTGGAAAAAGCGCATTGTGTTCAATAAGTGGGCCAAGACTTCTTGCAAGGTTCTCGGAAGGTTCGTCCACAAAAACTACACAGTGTGGATTGCCCATGGACACAAAGTTAGCCTCAAAAGCCGCTAGTGTCTGTCCATCTCCCAGATGAGCTCCCGTGAGGCCTGCTCTTTGCACTCCATCGTCACGCCCTTCAACGCATTGTCCTTCATCACGATTGGCACCCAGCGCTTCGGTCGATGGCAACAGTAAGACCGAGCGTATGAACTCCTCTTTATCGGTACGCAAGCCTGCGTCCTTGGTTGAAAACGAAGGCTCACCCATATCTACCCAAATAAGGGGTGGATCAAAACTGTGAACACCAGCGCTCACCACACCCCCCTTTGTCCGTATAGAAAAGGCATCGGGTTTAACAAAGCCACGCTCGGCCAAATACAGAGAAAAAATCCTTAAACCGTTGCCACTCTTCTCCGCTTCGGAACCATCAGGGTTGAAAATTCGCAAGCATGGCGTGTTGTTCTCTTTCTCGTTACGCCTATTGCGCTCGAGAGGAACATCTTGAAAGTCCTGCAAGGGGCCCCAGAGTATCCCATCCGAACCGATACCACGATTGCGATTGCAAATAAGGCTCACAGCCTCAGGTGTCGGCTCAAAAGCAAAATCATGCGGGTCTATGACTATGTAGTCATTCCCCAACGCTTCGTATTTATAGAATTCGCACCCTTGAAAATCACTGTGAAGACTAGCGCGTGAATTAACCTGAAGTTGGGATCCAAAATCACCCTTGGAGACTGTGGACATGCTTCAATCCTCCAAAATCCGTGGTACTCGCTGGGAAATCCCACAAGTCAGTTCATAGTCTATCATCCCGAGAAGTGAAGACAGGGCCCCAGCAGGGAGCTCAGGAATGCCAAAAAGCGTGGCTTCGTCGCCGACCTGGGCCTCAGGTATGTCCGTTACGTCGATTAAACACTGATCCATACAAATCCTGCCTAAAACCGGCGCCAGCTTGCCCCTAATTTGAACGTTTGCCTTATTGGAAAGCGATCTTGGATAGCCATCGGCATAACCGACTTGCAAGAGCGCAACTCTGGTCACGCGCTTTGTGGTATAGGTACGGCCATAACTGAGGCCTTCTCCAGTGGGCACCGTTCGTAGACCTATGACGCTGGCGCAAAACTGCAGCACGGGCAAGAAGCCTTCTTTGGGATCTCTTTCTCCATCTGGCGACAGTCCGTAAAGGATAATCCCCGGCCTTACCATGTCGAGCCGAGATTCCGGCAGCGAAAGCAGTGCGGCGCTGTTGGCTATGTGTCGGATTTGGGGTACCACGCCTGCCTGCCGCATTGCAGCCACGGCTTCGTTAAAGCGCGCCAGTTGCAAATAAGAAAACGTCTTATCGGAGCTGTCTGCCTCGGCAAAGTGAGAATAGACCCCTTCCACATCCACATTTTCCAATCCATCTAAGAAACGGGCAAAAGAATTTACTTCTTCTACACTAATTCCCTGTCGGTGCATTCCTGTATCGATTTTGACATGGACTTTTGCTTTTTTCCCAGCGTCTCGGGCCGCCAAAGAGAGTGCCCGGGCAAGCTCCGTTGTGTAGACCGTCTGAGTCAGATCATTTTCTACGATAAGCGAAGCGTTTGCTGGGTCTCCCGTGCCCAAGATGAGTATTGGTGAGCGAATTGCACTCTCGCGTAACTCCAAAGCTTCTTCGAGAAACGCTACTGCAAGGTAATCTACGCCGAGTGCTTCCAGCGTCCTTGCAACGGCTACCGCTCCGTGCCCGTAGGCGTTTGCCTTGACTATGGCACAGACTTTGGCGCCTTGAGCCAGTTCTTTTATTCTATTGTAATTATGAATGAGATTATTCTTATGAATGTAGGCAGTGACCTTGCGCTTAACCATGATTTGCTATTGTGTCCATCCAGCTTGAGTGTGTAAAGCGATTGCAGACCGGTAAAGAAGCTCTTTGCTAAGAATATTGACCGTCCAGGCGGTCGTCGATATGATGGGAACATCGTAAAGCGCTGGTTTGTACAGTTTGATCTGGCTTGCTTTTCATAGAGGCATGCTTGTAATCTTGCCGGGGTGGTGGAATTGGTAGACACCAGGGACTTAAAATCCCTTGGCCCGCAAGGGCCGTGCCGGTCCGAAGCCGGTCCCCGGCACTTCCAGCTTCAAACAATGGCTCCTCTCAGCTTCCTTGGGATGCCAGCTCGTCCATCCGCCTTAGCCTGCGGGAAAGATCGCGGGCCAAATTCATGATCATGAGCGCAAAAGCTTTGGGCTCGTTCTTGGATATCTTGTAGAGTGCTGCATTCGAAATGGTTACGACTTCCAAAGGCTCCAGGGCGGTAACTGTTGCGATGCTTGGCATGACATCGATCAATTCCATTTCGCCAAACGTCTCGCCCTCGCCAATTTCTGCAATCGGGATCCCGCGCTTGGAGATTTCCACCCTGCCGCTTGTTATAAAGAAAATCTTGTCGTTTGGAGCCCCTTCGATAACCGGCGTGTCCCCGGCTTCGTAACGATGGTACTCAAAAAACGGCTTCATTCTCTCAATCTGTTCAGGCAAAACTCCGCCAAAGAGCGAGTACTTCTGTAAAGCGTTCGTATCGATCACGGCACTACCTCGAACTTGGAGTTGTTCTTATGCCAGTATACTACAAAATCATGTAAAGTGTTGCTATTTAGGACTTTTATTTGCAATTCCAAAGGGCACGTGAACACAGGCCGTAAAAGAACCGGCGGGTTCCAGATGCCCGCGCTGGTCGTCAAAAAAGAGATCGGGCTTCATTACTTCCAGAATACGGCTCTTCTCTACGCCACCAAGAAAGAATACTTCGTCAGTGTAAATACCCCAGCTCTTAAGGGTATTGATCAGACGCTCATGAGCCGGTGCATTTCGCGCCGTGATGATTGCAATTCGCAGTCGCGGCGCCAGGCCTCTGCCCTGTTCTCTTTGTCGAGTCTGTAGCGCAGAAAGCTTCTGAAAAAAGTCTTTCAGAGGACCAGGATCGAGCGGAATTGCCGCATTACGCACCTCTGCTGCTTCAAATGCCTCAAGACCGCCGTCAGAACGATATAAACGCTCCGCCTGGTCGTCCGCAATAACCCCATCAAAATCAAAAGCGACCTTGAGCTCGGCTTCATCTTGTTGCGGATCTGTCTGCAGCAGATTCCCTGCGCTCAAAATGTAGCCAGCGGGATAACCCGCATCGACAGCTTCCACAACATCGTTGTAGTTGGCAGAAAGGAAAAGAGAAGCACTAAACGCTGAAATATAAGGATACGGTGAGCGCCCATCCAAGAAGGCGGCGCGTATGATATCTAGCCCATAATGACGAATCGACCGAAAGATTCTGAGTCCAGCTTCCGGATCGTTGCGGGAGAGCAACACCACCTCCACGGGCTCTTCGCCGGCGGGAGCCCCTCGGTTGAGTGCCAGGAATTTTCGAATGAAATTGAAGGCACGACCGGGAGGCAAAGGCTCGTCGGCGCGACCAGCCATCCACTGCCGATATTTACTGTCACCCTGGGTCCTGAAGACCTCGTCAGACTCCGACAAATCAAACAATGCGCTCGAGGACAGAGCGATTACCAGCTTCTTCTCAAGCGCAAAGCTCATCGTTTGCCTGACTCATCGTTTGCCTGAATCGTAGATTTCGCCGGCAGCTTTGGGGCCGACCGACTTACCCGCGAAGATAACCAGAGCAATTATGGTCATAAGATACGGCAGCATATAGAAAAACTCGATTGGGGCCGCAGAGAGCACCGGAATATCTTTGGCATAAAACGACAGGGCCGTAGAAAAACCAAAGAAAATTCCCGTTCCCAGAACGCCATAAGGATTCCATTTGCCAAACACGAGCGAAGCGATTGCAATGAACCCAGTACCATGAATCGAATTCTGCGTAAACTGAATATCTGTGGTCAGGACCATGATGCCGCCGGCAAGACCGGCCAGAAGGCCAGAAATCAAAACACCCGCATAGCGCATCTTTGCCACATTGATACCCATACTTGCGGCAGCCTGGGGGTTTTCGCCACAAGCCCGCATCCTAAGCCCAAACCTCGTTTTGTACACGACAAACCAAGTCACTACAACCAGTACGACAGCCACATAAAAAGTTGGGTACATGCTTGTGAAGAACAACTTCCCTAATAACGGAATATCGGACAAATACGGGACTGTGAGGCGCTGTATGCTCATCTGGAAGACCTTGGTTCGCTGCTGGTGGAAGATTATCTGGCAGAGATAAATCGTTAGCCCACTGGAAAGAATGTTGAGCGCAGTACCGGATATCGTTTGATTTGCCTTTAGATTTATGCTCGCAAAAGCATGGAGAATACTGTAAACAAGACCGGCAACAGCAGCTGCAGCCAAACCGATCCACGGCGCAAGTGGCGTCGTCGACTCAAGAAGTACCGTCACCGTGGCTGCCGTAAAAGAGCCGACCATCATTATCCCTTCCAGCGCAATGTTGACAATTCCAGAGCGCTCGCTGAAAAGGCCTCCTAAGGCGGTGATTATGATCGGCGAAGCAAACATCATAGAAATGGGGATCATTTCAAGAAAAGCGTTAAATGTCATACTCTTTCCCCCTCGGCTACAGGCGCAGAAGCTTTTCGCTTCTCCAACTTTTCAATTATCATTTTAATTCCTTGCTGCATAGCTACAAAGAGGACAATCGCCGCTTGAATGATGCCAGCAATCTCGCGAGGAATTCCTTGTACCTGCATAAGCGGCTGTGCGGCTTTGAGCATTCCGAACAGCATACCGGCAAGCAAAATCCCTATGGCTTCGTTGCTTCCGACCAAGGCAACAGCTATTCCGTCAAACCCATACCCTTCCGATGCAGCAATAACTCGGCCAAAATTGAAGGTGCCAGTCGTAATAACGGCTCCAGCCAATCCGGAGAAGGCGCCCGCAATCATAAGCGACACAACGATATTGCGTCTCACTTTCATGCCTGCGTAACGAGCCGCTTCCTTGTTGTAGCCAACCGCGCGCAAAGAGTAGCCAAACGTCGTCTTGTTGATTATGAATGAGAACAAAAACAGCATGAGAATAACCGGAATAAAGCCCCAGTTGAGCCGCGAATTCCTTGTGATGCTCTCCAGGAAAGGAGATTCCAACAGGGCAGACTGCGGGAAAAATGCCGTCTTGATCCTGTCGGCGGAACCGAAGACGTTGAGTACCAGGAAGTTGTTGAGGTAAAGGCCGACATAATTGAGCATTATGGAAACCGTGACTTCCGGCACATTGAAATAGGCCTTCAAGAATCCAGGAATGGCACCCCATAACGCACCAGCAAGCATTGCACTCAAAAGAACCAAAGGAACATGGATATATGCTGGCGCACTTATATAAAGAGCTGCCGCTGTTGCAGCGGCCGAGCCTACCATGAGTTGACCTTCAGCTCCAATGCAAAACAGACCTGTTCGGGCTGCAAAGGCAAAGGACAATCCAGTGAGAATAATAGGCATTGTCTGAACAACGAACTCACCGATGTACCGGGGATTGAATGCTTGTCCTCCACTTAAATCTATTCCAGTAAACGACTTAAACAGAGCTGTAAACATGCCGGAGACAGAACGCCCAGTTGCGACTATTATTACAGTTCCGACCAAGAAGCCCAAAACGATAGAGATTACTGGAAGTACGAGTTTTTCTGAGCGTTTTGTCATGCGTTCCTCCGTGCAGTCGAGGTCTGCGGCTGCTGTCCGTCTTTTCTAAGAGAACCCGACATCATCAAACCAAGCTCATTCTCGTTGGTAGCCTTGGCATCTACGGTGCCAACGATTTCGCCACTAAAGATGACGGCTATTCTATCTGAAAGATCCATGATTTCGTCCAGTTCCAAGGAAACGAGCAGAATCGCCTTACCTTTGTCCCGCTCGGCAATAATTCGCTTGTGTATGTATTCGACAGCGCCAACATCGAGTCCACGCGTTGGCTGAACGACAATGAAGACATCTGGAGAACGATCGATCTCTCTTGCAAGAATTGCTTTTTGCTGGTTTCCGCCGGACATAGCTCGGGCAGGAGTGCTGGGCCCTTGGCCGGATCGAATATCAAACTCCTTGATAAGCCTTTCTGCATTTGTTCTGATGGCTTTCTTGTTCAAGATACCAGAGTGTGCAAACGGAGGCTTATAGTAGTTGTGAATAACAAGGTTTTCGTCCAGGTTAAAATCCAATACCAAGCCGTGCAGCTGCCTGTCTTCAGGGATATGCCCAATACCTGCATCTGTCCTTTCTTTTATGCTGCAATGCGTTATATCTTTACCATGTAATAAGATTTTGCCAGATTCCACCTTGGCAAGTCCGGTAATGGCCTGAACGAGCTCAGTTTGCCCATTGCCATCGATACCGCATATTCCCAGGATTTCGCCACCATGCAGTTCAAAAGAAAGGTCCTTGGTTCCAAGAACACCCTTTGTATTCTTGACATTGAGATTCTCGACCTTCAAAAACACGTCGCTGGGTTTGGCGGGACCTTTTTGAACATGGAAATTGACTTCGCGGCCCACCATCATCTGGGCCATTTCTTCTTCGGAAGTATCGGCAACCTTGACAGTCTTTACGAGCTTACCCCTGCGCAACACTGTGCACACATCGGCAACCTCTTTTATCTCCTTGAGTTTATGACTAATAAGCAGAATGGTTTTGCCTTCTTCCACCAGCCTACGCATTATCTGCATAAGCTCTTCGATCTCCTGGGGTGTCAAAACCGCCGTTGGTTCATCAAAAATTAAGATCTCGGCATCCCTATAGAGCATCTTGAGTATCTCGACTCTTTGTTGCATGCCGACCGAGATATCTTCTATCTTTGCTCGCGGGTCGACCGCAAATCCATATAACTTGGAAAGCTCCTGTACCTTCTTTTCCGCCGTGTGGACATCGACAACCGGGCCTTGGTGCGGTTCCATACCAAGAATGATGTTTTCCGTAACCGTAAAATTATGGACCAGTTTGAAGTGTTGATGGACCATACCAATGCCAAGCTTTGTAGCTACATTCGGGTCTTCAATGCGGACCTCTTTGCCACGAATCTTTATGACTCCCTCTTCGGGATGATAAAGGCCAAACAGAATGCTCATCAAGGTAGATTTCCCAGCGCCGTTCTCTCCGAGCAATGCATGTATGCTGCGCTCCTCCACTTGAAGCGTCACATTGTCATTGGCACGAATTCCGGGGAAATCCTTTGTGATATTGAGCATTTCTACGATGTATGCCACCGTAATCCCCCTAAACCTCTATTTTCGTGAGCGTAGCACACCCTATCTTAAATACGCTATGCCCATGATGATACAAAAGCCGCCGACCAAGCGCACTTGACCGGCGGCTTTTGTATTCGAACCTAAAGCAAGGCCCTATTTTGACTTCTGGCCTTACTCATCCCACTTATTTCTGTGGAATCTCAGAAACCTTGATCTTTCCAGATGCGATCTTGCTTTCGAAATCATCTACCACTTTCATAATATCATTGGAAAGGTTCGGGTTCTTTTCAGGCAATCCAACACCGTTGTTTGCGACGTTGAAGATCAGCGTCTGCCCACCGGGGAACTTGCCTTCATAGGTAAGTTTGCAGACAGTGTAAGCAGCAACGTCGACACGCTTTGTCATAGACGTAAGAACTACAGACTTATTGCCAATGAGACCATCGGCATACTGGTCTTTATCCACACCGATTGCCCATACGGTCTGGCCCTTCTGCTGGCGTTCCTTGGCTTCCTTGATCATGCCGTTTCCAGATCCGCCTGCTGCGTGGAAGATAATGTAAGCACCCTTATTGAATTGCTTTTGAGCCAAAGCCTGCCCTTTATCAGGAGCAGCAAAGTCACCAGTGTAGTCTACGAAAATTGTGAACTTGCCACCATCAGCGACGAGCGACATATCGTTACCACGTTTCCAAGTCTTGTACTCGGGAAGAGCAGCCATAATGCCTTGCTCATAGCCGGCCTGGAATTTCTCAATGAGCGGGAACTGCATACCACCAATGAACCCTACCGTGTTTTTGCCATCCGCTTTGGCTTTGAGCGCGGCGGCGACACCGACGAGGAAGGAACCTTCGTGTTCAGCAAAACTGGCGCTTACAACGTTTGGCTTGGAGACGACTGTGTCAATAACGAGGAACTTGCTGGTTGGATAGTTGGTAGCAGCATCGCCAATCGCCTTCTCAAAAAGGAAGCCAGAAGCTACGATGAGGTTGTAACCTTCATCTGCAAATGCTGAGATGTTCGGCAGATAATCCGCCTCAGCGTTGGACTGCAGGTATTTAAAGTTGGCAGCCGGCATCTTGTTGTCTTTCTGAAACCTTACAATACCTTCCCATGTGCTCTGGTTAAAAGACTTATCATCAATACCGCCAGTATCGGTTACAAAACCGACTTTAAACTGAGCAAAAGCAGGAGTCGCTACAAGAGCGACGACGAGGAGCGCAAACAAAGCTTTTTTCATCCAAAACCCTCCTTCACTAATATACAAGTACTTCTTTTTTGGACCATCAGAGCCCACGAAGAATCTGTAAGCCCAACGTATTTGTGTTACAATAGTAAGGCCGCGGGCGGTCATTGTCAATAATTATTATACCAATAACCACATTCTACTTATTCGACTCCGAAACGATAGCTACCCCAGCAGAGGCGCCGATTCGGTCTGCGCCCGCATTGAGAAGCGCGATTGCCTCAGCACGCGTGTGAATGCCACCCGAGGCTTTGACTTTGAGCATTGGTCCGACCGTGGCCTTCATGAGCTTGACGTCCTCTACGGTAGCGCCACCCGTGCCAAAGCCTGTGCTTGTCTTGACAAAATTCGCTCCGGCAGCCATTGCAGCCTTGCAAGCCGCGACTTTTTCTTCATTCGTAAGATAGCAGGTTTCGAGTATCACTTTAACAATGGCAGGGTTGCTCACCGCCACCACTGCGGCGATGTCATCCTGGACACCTTTCCAGTCACCTGCTTTGGCTTTGCCGAGGTTGATCACCATGTCCACTTCGCTCGCGCCCTGAGACACTGCCAACTTAGCCTCTGCGGCTTTTATTTCGCTCGTATTGGCGCCAAGCGGAAATCCAATCACTGTGCACACTGCAACTCTTGAACCTGCAAGTTCTTTCGCACAAAGCTCTACCCAACACGGGTTTACGCATACACTTGCAAAGCCGAACCGCTTTGCTTCAGCACACAGGTCGCGAATCGCCGCTTCGGTTGCGGTAGCCTTGAGTAAGGTGTGATCAATCGTTGCCGCAATCTGTGCGGCCGTCCATTCCTGTTCCATATAAGACTTCTCCTAAGGAAAATTTATAAGAAAAACCACGCGCCTCGAATTTATATCTCGAATCGGCGTTCGAGGTAGTCTCTACGAGTCGCTACAAGATCTTCCAACTCCGATAGCATTCTTAAGTCCGACAGCTTGGCTATTGGGAAAACATAGTTCTCCGTTTCATCGGTATAGCGTCTTATAAAATCAACGTCGGTGACGTAGCCCAGGCTGATCATGTTCGAAATGCGGTCTGCCGACTTAAGTACGCGGGCACGTGACGAGCCAAAATCGTGAATACGCTGCAAAAAGACCATCTTTGTCTCTATGGGGCGCCTCGTCACTTCCAGAACAAGTTTGTAGACCTCGGAGGCCTCATCATCGATGCTCAAGATGGCGTCTCTGTCTATCTCCGGCGCATCTTCCAAAAGGTCATGAATTACAGAAGCTTTGAGCAGGATTGAATCGATGTAACCGTAGTCCATCAGAATACCCATTGTGTCGATCTGATGCCGAAACATGTTACCGCCCGAGCGCCTTGGTTTTCCAATAAGTACCGATGCAAGCTGGATATATGGCGCAATTTGCATGTTTTTGAGTCGAATCATCGCATCCTTGTCCATGGGGATATTGTCCGACCTCAGCGTTGCGGCAACTTGAAGGGAATCGTAATGCTCCTCGCTCGTCATGTAAGGTCCTCCACATAGCGGGCCAATCTTTCCGCCCTGAGAACCGAATCCCGATACTTTTCTCTTTCTTTTTCAACAATTTCGGCAGGAGCTGAAGCCAGGAACGCAGGATTCGCCAATTTGGCATCGACTTTGCCGGCAAAAACACGCTCGCGCTCAATATCTTTTTGCAGCTTCTGAACAAGTTTTTCCGTATCGATGAGCTCTTTTACGTGGACGAAAACCTCAAAACCAGAGCCAGCAAGCCCAACGGTGCCGGATGGCCGCGCCGCCGCGACGTCCAGGAACCTCGGCTCATCCCCATTGGCCAAAAACGCGATCAGCCCGGCATTCTTCTTCAAAAAGTCGCCATGCCGGAAATGGCCGTCCAACCGCAGTTCCATTTTCATTTTGGTTTCCTGAGGAATCTGGAATTCCGAACGCAGCGAACGCGCAAGAGTCACGAGTTCCTTAAGGCTTTCGAACTGGGCGGCCAACTGCCCGTCGCGGCGGCGCGGATCGTGCTCAGGCCATGCTTGGCAAATAAGCTCGCCCTTTGCATTGGGCAACATGCTATAGATTCTTTCAGTCACAAAAGGCAAGAAAGGCTGCAAGAGGCGTAGGGACTCTTCCAGGACCATGAGCAATACCGTCGTTGCCCTGTCCCTTTCCGCGTCATCCCCAAACTTGGTAGAAATCTTAGTAGCCTCGATATACCAGTCACAAAAATCGTTCCAGAAGTAGGAATACACCGTCTGTGCGGCATCGTTGAAGCGCCAGGACTCAAGCGCTTGTGCGGCCGCATCCGCAGCCGCATCGAGCTGACCAAGAATCCAGCGATCCACCTCGGAGAAGTGCACCGTGGCAGGATCGAGAAACTCTCGCCCTTCCAAATTCATCAAAATATAGCGCGACGCGTTCCACACCTTGTTGGCAAATTTGGAGCCCATCTTAAAACTTTCGCGGTCGAGGAGAATGTCCTGTCCGGCGGCACAGTTATAGACAAGCGTGAATTTGAGCGCATCGGCACCGTATTCGTCGATAATCTCCAGCGGATCTATGCCATTGCCCAGACTCTTGGACATCTTTCTGCCCTGTTTGTCGCGCACAAGACCGTGAATGTAGACCTCTTTGAAGGGGCTTTGTCCGGTGAATTCCATGCCGGCCATGATCATGCGCGCCACCCAGAAAAAGATTATGTCATAAGCCGTCACAAGGGCACTCGTCGGGTAAAAACGCTCGAAATCGGCGGTTTTCTCCGGCCAACCTAAGGTGCTAAATGGCCAGAGCCAGCTTGAAAACCAGGTATCGAGGACGTCTTCGTCCTGGAAAAGGTCTGTAGAACCACAGTTCGGGCATTTTGTGGGGTCTTCCCGCTCCACGATCACCTCTCCACAGTTTTTGCAATAGAAAACAGGAACGCGGTGACCCCACCAAAGTTGACGGGATATGCACCAATCCTTTATGTTCTCGAGCCAGTGCTTATAGGTGTTTTCCCATTTCCTGGGGAAGAAAGCGACCTGCCCCTCCTCCCAAGCTTTTAGCGCTTCGTCCGCAAGGGGGCGCATCTTGACAAACCACTGTTGAGAAAGATAAGGCTCCACCGTTGTATGGCAGCGATAGCAGTGGCCCACCGCGTGGGTAACCTTTTCTTCGCTCTTTAAAAGACCTAGCTCAGCAAGATCCGCGAGAACGACTTTGCGCGCCGCACGCGCCTGCATGCCGCGGTATTTTTTCGGCACAGCGTCAGAGAGCGTACCGTCAGGATTGAGGATATTGATGCGTTCAAGCCCGTGCCGGTTTCCCACTTCGAAGTCGTTGGGATCGTGCGCAGGCGTTATCTTGACCAGGCCTGTGCCAAATTCTTTGTCTACATAAGAGTCTGCTATGATAGGGATAACTCTGCCGGTGAGCGGGAGCTTTACCTTTTTACCAATGAGGCTTGTATACCGTTCATCGGACGGATTCGCTGCCACAGCCGTATCGCCCAGGAGCGTTTCTGGCCTTGTGGTCGCAATCTCGATTCTTCCCTCCGGGAAGCCAGGCACGGGCCCGTCCGCAAGCTCGTACCAGATATGCCACATTGAACCTTCCTCGTCCTCGTGCTCCACTTCGTCGTCGGAAAGCGCGGTTCCACAGGATGGGCACCAGTTGACGAGGTACTCGCCGCGATAGATAAGGCCCCGCTCATACAAAGTGACAAAGACTTCCCGCACCGCGACGGACAAACCCTCGTCCAGGGTAAACCGCTCGCGCGACCAGTCTACACTCGCGCCCAATTTGGCAAGCTGATGCTCAATGATGGCTTTGTGTTCGTTGGCGACCTTCCAGGTCTCTTCGACAAAGGCTTCGCGTCCCATTTGGTGGCGGTCGCGGCCTTCTTTTTTGAGCTTGACATCCACCACGTGCTGCGTGGCGATTCCCGCATGGTCGCTGCCAGGGATCCACAACGTTGGATTGCCCTTCATGCGGCGATAGCGCACCTGCAGGTCCTGCAAACAAATATTGAGAGCGTGCCCGATATGAAGGACACCGGTTACGTTCGGAGGAGGAATTACTACAGTAAATGGCTCTTTGCCGTTAGGTGGGCAAGGCTTAAAATACCCGCCTGAGCTCCACTGCTCATAGATTTCGTCTTCGAAACTTTTTGGATCGTACGCTTTTGCGAGCTCAATAGCCTTCATATAGCTCCTCCGACAAGGCTCCTCATTTTTGTGCACTAAAGCATAACGGAAATGGCCTTTAATTGAAAGGGGCGCCAAAAGCCAGCATAAAGACACAGAAAGAAAGCCCTTTTCAGCGCATGGTTTTTATTACATAATGACATTATTCGTGAGAACGAAAAAAGGTTCGAGAAAAGGTTCGAGGCGTGGGTACATCGTATGCCTCTTATATGCCCATCGGGAGGGAAAATGAATAACGAACGGCCAGGTGCATTTCTAGACGACTATCGCGGAAAGACATTCAAAGGCGAGTGGCCAACGATTCCTGAGCTTTTTAGTATTAATGTCGATCGATTCCCTGATCGCCCCTGTTTTACAGTCTTTGCTCCGGACAAGAAAACGCTCACCTACAGGCAAGCCAATGATCATATTCGTAAAGTTGCAGACTATCTGCGCTCAATCGGCATTGGCAAGGACTCCAAAGTAGCGGTTACCGGCAAGAATTCGCCTGAATGGGCCATCGCCTATCTTGCGGTACTGCAAGCCGGCGCCGTTGTGGTTCCCATCGATTACCAGCTTACTGTCGCAGAAGCGATAAACCTTATTCGCGCAAGCGATACAAAGGCGCTCTTTGTTGACGAGGAAAAATATAAAGAGCTCTCAGCCGGTTGTCCGCAGCTTCTCAAGGTTATGACTCTCTATGAGGGAGGCCCAGACTATCTCTATACGCTGAGTGCCGGAACGAGCGCGCTTCCTCCCCTCATTCCTGCACAAGAAACCGATCTTGCGGCCATTCTCTTTACATCTGGCACGACGGGAAATCCAAAGGGCGTCATGCTCACGCACAAGAACTTCGTTTCCGATTGCTTCTGCGCTCAGGGCAACATGACGATCTATCCAACCGACGTTTTCTATGCCCTTCTGCCAATTCACCATTCTTACACGATGCTGGCAGTTTTTATTGAGGCAATCTCCGTAGGTGCTGAAATCGTATTCGGCAAGCGGCTTGTGGTGAAGCAGATAATGCAGGAGCTCAAAGAGGGCAAGGTGACTATGTTCCTTGCAGTACCGGTGCTCTTTAACAAATTCCTGGACGGCATCCTAAAAGGAATAAAGGAAAAAGGACCGGTCGTAAACGGTCTTATGACTGGCCTGATGGGATTTTCGGGCTTTGTCAAGAAAACCTCCGGGCTTAATCCCGGACGCGCGCTCTTCAAAGCGGTTAGAGAGCAAGCAAATCTTTCTACAATAAGGATTTGCATTTCTGGTGGCGGGCCACTCGCTCCGGAAGTCTTCCGCAAGTATAACGAGCTGGGCATCGACTTTGTGCAAGGCTATGGGCTCACCGAAACATCCCCAATACTCACGCTCAATCCCACCTATCATTATAAGGAAACCTCAGTCGGTAAGGTGATTCCTCAGGCAGACCTCAAGATTCTCAATCCAAACGAAGACGGGATAGGTGAAATCATCGTCAAAGGCCCCATGGTGATGGCAGGTTATTACAAAATGGAAGAAGAGACCAAAGAAGTATTTACGGACGACGGCTACTTCCGCACCGGCGATCTGGGATACTTGGATGACGAGAACTATCTCTACCTCACGGGAAGAACCAAGAATATGATAGTAACTTCCGGAGGCAAAAACGTTTATCCCGAAGAGATCGAGGACAAGTTCCAATTATATGGCGAAATAGAGCAGATCCTGGTCCGAGGCTATTACAAGGAGTCCAGCACTGTGTCCGAGGAGATCGAAGCGCTCATTTATCCAAGCCAGGAGTGGCTTGGCGAACTTTCGAAAAACAAGGACGAGGCCCTCACGCTGGCGGAACAGCACATGCACAAAGTAGTGGAAGAGGTCAATCAAAAACTTTTGCCCTACCAGAAGATCACGCGTGTGGTCGTGCTCAAGGAACCGCTCGAAATGACGACAACGCAAAAGGTAAAGCGCTTTGTACAACCCGCGACCGGCGAAAAATAGCACAAGCGGGCCCATACTAAAAACGGCGCCCTGCCCTTAGGGGACGCCGTTCTTTGTTTTTGCAACCATTTCTAAGCTGTAGTTGTCATACTACAACCATTCTTTTATTTCTTTCACCGCACTCACTATTCTTTGACCAGGACAGACACGCAGTTTGTTACCGAGCTGCCGCCGACATTGAGCGTAACCGCAACCGAGGGCTTGCCCTTCTTTGCAACGGCGCCGATCGGCTCGCCGACTAACTGCTTGTAAAGCATGACATTCATCGAAACGCCCGTCGCACCCACCGGATGCCCCTTGGCCTTGAGCCCGCCAGAAAGATTGACGGAGCACTCTGGGTCGTCCTGCGTAAACCGTCCATTCATGTAGTCGTAACCTGCCTCGCCGTCTTTGGAAAGGCCGAGAGCCTCGGTGCACAGAAGCTGATTGATCGTAAAGCAGTCATGAACCTCGGCAAGATCGACATCCTTTATCGAAATGCCGGCTTCGTCGAAGGCCTCTTTTACTGCCACTTTGGCCGCCATGAGTTCGTACATATTAGGTCGCGCCGAGAGGGATAAACGCTCGTTTGCCTGCCCTATGCCCGCAATGTGCACTGCCCGTGGGCCCTTTCCGAGTGAAGAATCGGCCCTGGTTATGACAAGAGCTGCCGCTCCGTCCGTGACGAGCGAGCAATCGTGTAACCGTAAAGGAGCCGCGATAATGGGATTCTTTTCTTCCGGAAGGCTGAGGATGGCATCCGCGGTCATAAGGCCTTGCCTGTCGGCTGGCCCGCCCTTGCCAAAATGTGCAAGCGGATTCTCTATGGCGTTCTTGTAGTTGAGTGCCGACACCGTAGCGAGCATGCGTGCAAGGGTCGCCGAATCAATGTTGTAGTGGGCGGAATAGCCCTTCGCGTACTCGGCAAAAAGCCCAGGAAAGGTCATGCCAAAAGCTCCCTCTTCTGGCCAGTACGAGCAGGTGGCAAGCGCATGAGTAACGCCCTTTGTGTCAAGGAGGTTCATCTTCTCCACGCCCAGCACGAGCGCTACATTGACTCTGCCCGACTCCACCGCATAGAGCGCATTGAAGAGCGCCACCGAACCCGAAGCGCAGGCGCACTCGGCTCTGTTCATCGGCTTGAGACGAAGAGCTTCGGGCGCAATTTCGACGGCTGCAGCGGCTAGATGCTCCTGATTTGCAAAAAGGCCCGGAGCGCAGGAGCCCACCCACACGGCATCTACATCGGAGGCCTCGATGCCTGCGTCGGCTATGGCGCCCTTGCCGGCTTCGATCATAAGATCATAGATGCTTTTTAGGTCGGTGACTGTGCCTTTTTCCTTATCCTTCTTTACAAAACTGCCAAAGGCCGTGTTGTAACCGCCTATGATACTGACTTTGGACATAGAACCTCCTTGACATCAAGCCTGCGTCGAACAAAAAGCCGCCGCAGAGCAACAAATTCAAAACATCAGAACTTTCTTGACTTTCAATGAGTC
>JBDKTP010000019.1:0-9685 GCA_039680115.1 Rectinema sp. | reverse complement strand
CGCAGGCCCTGATATCACGATGGTGCAGGCCGACAAAAGGAGCACACCAATGCCAACAAGCCCCATCAGAACTGCCAACTTGTAGTTCTTTTTCATCTTATCTCCCTTCGGCGACTGCACTCAGGGTGCTTGTAGTCGCTCAACATTACCGATCCGACTATCCCAATTTGCCGCCACTCACCCTAATATACTCAAAAGACTGGATACTACTCTTATAACTGAAACTTAAATATATCACACCAACATACTTTACAAAGGCCACTGCTCATGTGAGGTTACAGACCCTGTGCGTTACGCACGTCCACTAGGATACCTGATCCTGACACCTAGGCTCACAACCTTCCGTTAGGCCCAGACGAGTGTAGCGGATTCGCACACTCAGATCCTGTGGTAGTATGATGTATCTTCCTTTTTCAGGTGTTTTTATTCTGGCAGAGAATCCCATCATAGTTTCTACTTTGTCCAGCTTTCCGGGACTGGCTTCAGAGTTTCAATGTATTTCCAATGTATACTGTAAGTTCATGGATCATGATCTCGTAAGATGCTGCAGTGGAAGCGCGCCCAATTCATGTTCTCTGTTCACTCTATTCACTGATTCAAGTGGTTCATCGAACAAGAGCGCGCTGCAGACCTGGCAAAGCTACCAGACCTAACAGATCTACGACAAAAAGGCCGCCACGTCTGGCGGCCTTTATATCATCCAGACTCTCCAAATAAGGCTCTAGAGGTGCGCAACGAGCCTGCGAATCGATTCAAACGACGCGTCCACTGGCACCTCCTGGGACTTTTGCTCGCCCTTTATGACGAGGCTTTCATTAGCTGCTTCAATGTCGACGATGGGCAGTTACGCCATGTCGTCGTGCAGTTTCACCAGGGCAACGCCATAGTAGAGCGTCTTCTGTCCATGTGCGGGGATCTCCACGGTGGTCGGATTGCCCAGCAGGTCCGGGTGTTCCCGCGAGTAGGGTAGCCCGTTGGCAAAGGCACCCACCGCATTCTCAGTGCCCAGGCAGAAGGTTCTGTCCGAGCCACCCTCGGTAAAAGACCACGGTGTAAAGTCACGCCCGCCGTACTGCAACCACAGGTCATTGAAGCAAAGCCCGATCTCATCTTTCGGCAGGCCAGCGCGGCCGGGGAACAACGTGACGTATGCCAGACCCAGAGCAGGATTGACGACGCAACCCCATCCTAAGCTCCGACTTTTGTCCACAGCACCGGTAACAAAATCAGTCGCGCCTACCATACCGGGCACAAAGCTCACATCGGTATACCCACCAGACCTGAGCGGTACTTTTGCAAGAGAATCGAATTCAACACCTTGCGCAAGTCTGCCTGTATCGTCGAACTCCGTCCCCTTGGGTGCTGTCATAAAGCGGTTGGCGCTCAGGTAGATTTTACAACCTTTTTGCAGGAACTGACCCCCGAGCGTATTGTGTCGCGCAACGTTGATGCTGATAGCATTGTCGCCGTTATTTCTTATCCGCATAACAGAATAATACGCGGGCTGTCCATTTACGACGATATCGATCTTTTCAAAATCGAGTGGTATGCGACGGTCAGGGCTTTGCATGCCAAAGTGTGCCAGCACTGCCTTGCCGTCGTCGGCCCGTTTTGCCGAAAGCAAAGTCCAGGTCCTGTTGGCCGTCCAACCATGGGACGGCATGTCCACACCATCGATGGTGCAGTCCGGCCCGAAGTTGGGCATGCAAGGGAAATCGCCTGCCAGCCCATACAGAATGGGCGACTTCCAGTACGCCTTCTTGTCCTCAGACCACGGGGCACCCGAATTGTCTCGGAAGTCGGGCACCCAATGCGCATTGATGCCGCCTTTGCCTACCCTGAAACTGAACTCCGGCACCATGCCACCGTGATCCTCGATGACCGCCCTCACCATGTTGTTGTACAGAATCACGGCCTTTCGGCCAAAGTACTCAGCCTGCGTCAAATCCAGTTTTGAATCAGTATTCGAACTCATGGTTTTATCCTTCTCCATCTCCGGTCAACGTTTCTGGCCAATATTTCCAACCTCGATTCTCAAGATCTTTTCGACCTTCTCGAATTTTATCTGACCAGGGAATTTGCGTTTAGAGCTGTGGTCCGAAGTGCTTGAGCATGACGAGATTGTCGGTTGCACTCAGGTTCGTAATAAGCACGCCTTCTTTGGCAGCTTTGTCCGTGACGAACAGCTCGTCCTGCGTCATCTGTCCAAAATCGATCATGGCCGGGGACTCGATCTCGAGGTTGCCGAACTTGCCATGGCCCTGAATTACAATGGCCCCGTATGGTGCGTCGTCTTTTATGAGCGCGGACTTTCCGGGCAGAATCGTGAGTTCTTTGGCGGAGAAGTAGACTGACCTGTAGACAATATCCATCTGCACATAGCCTTGAGCCTTCATCTCTTCCATTGGTTTTGTCGGTTTTGGCGGCATAAATCGATGCTCAAAGAACAGCGGGTCGGTGTTGAGGTCCCAATCGAGAAGCTGAATGTAATAGTCCGGGTCGTTGCGCTTGTCTTCTGGGATGTCCTTCTCGAGTAAGTCTCTGGCGGTATACGCTTCCCAAACGAGGTTCTGGAACATGGAAAAAACGTCGGAGGCCCGCTGCGGCTCATAGGTGCACAAAGACCCTGGAGCGTGCAAAACCCCTGGAGGCACGTCCCAGCCTGTTCCTGGTTGCAGTTTATACGCTCGAGAAAGCGCCAGGATGTTGTTGTCCGCTTTATACCAGTTCTGGAGGCAGGCTTTTACCTGATCCGGCGTTGTCCCTGGGTTGAGCCCGAAGAAGGTATAAGGAAACCAGCCGCCATGGTTGTTCAGCTGCTTTGGAAAGTAGTAGGACTCCGGCTTGCCGACGCGGCCTACGTTCGCCGCCATTTTGTCGGTGAGGTGGACATGGTGTGGCAATGGTTCCTGGTTGTCGAAGAACTTTGAATACGCCTGCCAGCCGCCAAACTTCTTCATTATGGCTTCGCCGAGTATGTCGTTGCCAGCGAGCTCGATAGCGTCCCGCAGCAGTACGTGGTCTCCACCTTCTACATGGATGAAGGATAATCCTTCGAACGGTGTGGTAAGCGGACCATTATCTGCCTTGGTGGTCGAGGCAAACCAGCGCTCGTCTATGCCGCCACGGTTTACCCCATACGCATAGTAATCGTTTGGATTGAGTTTGATCCGCTTGGCGGGTATGCAAAATGCACGAGGCACCCAGTTTGGTTCAAGTCGAAAAACGCCTTTGCCGTCATTCAACGCTTTTTCGACATTCTTTTTCTCATTGGCCATAAAAGCCTCCTTAAAAGATCTATAAAGAATCATGCTCTAAAAAATCATGCGCTACACTGTTCCAGGATTCTTGCCTGGAGCAATTGCCGTAGTATCTCGAACTATCAGGGTTGGTTGCAGGACAACCTTGATTTTCCCTCCCTCTTGCTCTTGCTCCGTGGTGGGCACTTGGAGCTGCGGGTTGTGCTTGTCCTGCTGGCTGAGACGGATGACAATATCAACAGCATGGCGACAAATCTCCTGGAACGGTTGCGCTATGGTGGTGAGTTTTGGCCTGAGCATCCAACTCATCTGGACATTGTCCATACCCACGATCGAGACATCCTCAGGCACCTGTAGGCCTCGTTCTGCAAGCCGATTCATTGCCCCGATGGCCATGTAATCGTTCTGAGCCCATAGGGCAGTAAATTCTTTACCTGTATCGAGTAAGAAGTCGACTGCAGCGACGCCGGTCTCATATTTGAAGCTACCCTCAACTACCGCTTTCTCCTCTAGTACCTTGCCGGCGGAACGAATAGTCTCACAGAAGCCCGCGGTTCTTTCTCTTACAATGGTGATATCTTGAGGACCCGTGATGCACGCAAATTTCTCATGTCCTAGAGCCAAAAGGTGTTGGGCAACAATTCTACCGGCGGCGTAATTGTCGATGACGACTGCAGGTATGTCTTCTCGTTCTAGTGGACGATCGATAATGACGGCAGGCAACCTTGTCTGATCCAGCACCTTGAGCGTATGGCTCTTATCCGAAATCCTTCCAAAAATGATACCATCGATATTGCGGCGCAGGAGGCTTTCTAGTAGGCGCTCTTCTTTGTCGTAGTTGGACTCGGTACAGCCCACAACGACGTTGTAGCCGTACTGCTCTGCATATTCTTCCGTGAATCGTACAAAATTAGTAAAAGTCTCGCTCTGAAACTCAGGCACCACAATGCCGATGAGTTTGGCCTTTTTCATCCGTAGGCCGCGCGCCAGCAGATTTGGCTTAAAGTTTATGTCCCGAATTGCCTTTTCCACGAGTGCGGTGGTTTCTTCTGATACCGGCATGCTCTTGTTTATTACCCGTGAGACAGTCGAAGTAGATACTCCAGCGAGACGTGCAACATCTTTTAGCGAAGCCACTCTCACGCTCCTTATTGGTCTGGCATGACACCCAAGCCCGATATCGATTGCATAAACGATATTACAGAAATATCTTGTTGTCAAGAAAAATGATAATATAGTATAAATACTTATAATATAGTATTTTAGTGTAAATAAGGCGCGACCGGCAGGCGGTTGATCGCACAATCGATTGCGCAATCGATTTCGGAACGATTTTGGCATTTTTTCGTTGACAGTTGGAAGAAACCGTCCAATAATTAATGCCAGTTCGCAAACAACGTTTTTTTTAGGAGGCAATCATGAAAAAGGTAATCGCGGTAGCAATGCTTATCGCAGCCTTGGTGCCGGCCGCTGTCTTTGCACAGAAGCAGATTGTGATCGGCATGACCGTACCTGGGCTTCAGTTCCCCTTCTTCGTCACCATGAAGCAGGAAGCCGAAGCTGCAGCAGCCAAACTTGGCGTCAAGCTCGTCTTTATCGATGCGCAGAACGCGTCGGACAAGCAAATGGCGGCAATGGAAACATTTGTTTCGCAGAAGGTCGATGGTATCCTGATCTCTCCGCTCACCTCTGATTCGCTCGTGCCTGCAATCGAAGATGCCATCAATGCTGGTATTCCCGTTGCCACGGTGGACCGCAAAGCCAACACCGATCGAGTCCTGATTCATGTCGGTGCCGACAACGTCGAAGGTGGCCGCGCAGCTGCTCGCTTCATTATTGAGAAACTTGGCAACAAGGGCACCGTAATCGAACTGGAAGGTACTCCTGGCGCTTCTGCGGCTGTGGACCGCAAAGCTGGATTCGATGAAGTGATGAAAGCGTCCAAGGTAAAGATCCTCGCTTCACAATCTGCTGATTTTGGTCGTTCCAAGGCGCAGTCGGTTATGGAAAACCTCATCCAAGTGTATCCTAACTTTGACGCAGTATTCGGCGCAAACGATGAAATGATCATTGGAGCAATCGAGGCCATGGCTGCTGCTGGAATCAACCCTGCCAGCAAGGTTACGATCGGTTTTGATGCGACCACCGATGCTTTCGCCTACATGAAGGAAGGAAAGCTGGACGCCACAATCGACCAGTTCCCTGGCAAGCAGGCATCCCTTGCACTTGAAGCGCTTGTTGCAAAGATCAGAGACAAGAAAGATCCACCCAAGAAAGTCGTCTATATCAGCCCGCTGCCCGTAACGAAGTAATTCTTAGTAGCCTGTGCTGACTGTCTAGAACACCGGGAGAAGTAGGGGTTTATCCCTCGACTTTTCCCGCATTTTTTATAGATGCAACAGAGTCCGGAAATCATAGGAAGGAAGAATGGAAACGGTTCTGGCTATGAAGGGCATTAGCAAGTCCTTCCCAGGCGTGAATGCGCTGCAATCTGTCGATTTCGATCTTTATCCGGGGGAAGTCCATGCCCTTGTAGGGGAGAATGGCGCGGGCAAATCGACATTGATGAAGATTCTCTCTGGTGTCTATCACGCGGACACGGGAGAGATTTGGGTTAAGGGCAAAAAAATGGTGGATATCGGCATACGAACGATGATCGATGCAGGTGTTTCCGTCATTTATCAGGAGCTTAACCTGGTACAGTACTTGAGCGTTGCTGAGAATATTTTCATGGGTCGGGAGCCCCTGCTCCCCGGCGGGTTTATCGATTGGAAGAAGATGAACAACGCCGTAAGAGAATTGTTGGTGCCTTTTCGTATCGATATAGATCCTCGCGCCAGAATCTACACCCTGAGCCCAGCGTACCAGCAAGTGGTCGAGATTGCAAAGGCGCTATCTTTGAACTCCGACATCATGGTGATGGATGAGCCCACCGCGGCGCTCACTGGCAACGAAGTGGACAAACTCTTCGAGATCATCAGAGAACTGAAAAAGAAAGGCGTTTCTGTTATCTATATTTCGCATAGACTTGAAGAACTGCCTAAGGTGGCGGATCGTGTCACCATTTTGCGGGACGGTGCGCGGATCGTCACAAAACCTCTGGCCGAGCTTACGCTTTCTGAGGTGATTACCAACATGGTTGGGCGCACGTTGACCGAACAATACCCAAAGGCTGATTATACGGCTGGAGATGAGGTCCTGCGTGTAGAGGGCTTATCCAAAGACGGCTATTGCCACGATGTTTCGTTTACAGCGCGGCGCGGAGAGATTGTTGGCTTTACCGGGCTCGTCGGCGCCGGGCGCACAGAGATCATGCAGACCATTTATGGCTACCTGAGAAAAGACAAGGGCAGGGTCTTCATAGAAGGCCAAGAGGTGAAAATCCGTTCGCCACGCGACGCCGTAAAAAAAGGAATAGGCCTCATCCCGCAAGAAAGAAAACAACACGGCCTCATATTGGATCTCAGCGTTTTTGATAATGCGACGATCACTATTTTGGATAAGGAAACACGATTTGGCTTCTTAAAGCGAAAAAACTTGCAGTCGCTGGTCAATACCATGATAAAGAGCATGGGGATTAAGACACCTTCCATGGCACAGCTCGTGCGTTATTTGTCTGGCGGCAATCAACAGAAGGTGGTCCTGGCCAAGTGGTTTTTGCGCAATTGCAAGGTTTATATATTCGACGAACCTACGCGCGGAATCGATGTTGGTGCCAAGGCCGAGATTTATAGACTGATGCAAAAACTGGCCAAAGAAGGCGCCGCGGTTATTATGGTGTCCTCCGAACTGCCTGAAATCATGAATGTGAGCGACCGGATTGAGGTCGTTTTCAACGGAAGAATCGTAAAGGAATTCCGCAAGGACGAAGCGAGCAGTGAGACCGTTATGGAATATGCTCTAGGACTCCATGAGGCGGCGGAATCCAGTCTGGCACTGCAAGGAGCATGAACAAATGAAAAACACACTCGCTACTACGCTCAAAAATTACGGAATAATCCTGGCATTTATTATAATATGTGCCGCGCTTGCAATTCTGTCGCCCGTTTTTCTTACTCGAAACAACATACTGAACGTTATACGGCAGACTTCTATCTACGGAATCATGGCCGTGGGCATGACGTTCGTCATCTTAACCGGCGGAATCGATCTTTCGGTAGGTTCTGTTCTTGCGCTCTCAGGAGCCATTTGTGCGGGGCTTCTAAAGGGCGGCTCGTCGATGTTTGTTGCGATCGTTGCTGCAATAGGTGTTGGTGTTGCATGTGGTCTTGTTAACGGTCTATTCATAACAAAGGCAAGAATCCCGCCCTTTGTGGTAACACTCGGCATGACGAATATTGCGCGTGGCCTGACGCTGATCTACACAAAGGGTTATCCCGTTTCTGGTTTTTCGCCTGCGTTTCGGGAGATCGGCGGGGGGTATGTGGCAGGTATTCCGATACCGATCATTATCTTCCTCTCTATCGTTCTTATCGCTTATGTCGTGCTGAGCCAGACGAAGCTTGGGCGATACACCTACGCCATTGGCGGAAACGAAGAAACAGTCAAATTATCTGGTGTCAATTCGAGCAATTACAAGACCTTGGTCTACGTTATCTCTGGACTCACCTGCGCCATAAGTGCGCTTATCCTCACGGCCAGACTTAACTCTGCAGAACCGATTGCGGGCACCGGATACGAGACCGACGTTATCGCTGCCGTATGCATTGGTGGTGCCAGCATGAGCGGCGGCAGAGGCAGTGTATGGGGAAGTCTGTTGGGCGCACTGCTCATCGGTGTCCTTAACAATGGAATGAACCTCTTGGGCGTTTCTCCATATTTCCAACAGGTCGTAAAAGGCCTCATTATTATCTGTGCGGTCTGGCTGGACAGAATGAAGACGATAAAGGACTAAAGCGTTGAAAAGTCTCAGCATGATTGCCTTTGATCTTGGCGCTAGTAACGGCAGGGCCTTACTGGGGCGGTTCGATGGCAACAGGCTCACAGTGGAGGAACTGTACCGCTTCGCAAATGAGCCGGTATATGTTGTTGGGAGCCTTTACTGGGACATCTTGAGGCTTTATCACGAGGTACAACAGGGTATTAGGGCCGCATTCAGCAGGACTCGACAGTTGGAGTGCCTGGGTATCGATTCCTGGGGAGTAGATTATGGTTTACTTGACGGCCAAGGGCGGCTCTTAGCAAATCCTTACCACTATCGAGATAATCGTACCAGGTTAGGAGAAGAGCGCGCTTTTTCAAAAGTGTCAAAACGGGATATCTATTATAGGACGGGCATTTCTTTTGAGAAATTCAATACGATGTTTCAGCTCGTGGCCGAAAAGGAATGTGGAGACGCTTTAGAAAGGGCGAAGACACTGCTCTTTATTTCGGATCTTCTAGGATATTTCCTAACGGGAGAAATAAATACAGATAGCACAATGGCTTCAACATCGCAGCTCGTGGATGTGCGGACCAGAATGTGGAGCCAGGAACTCCTGACAGCATTGGGCATACCAGAGAGGGTCTTCCCTGCGATTGTCGCTCCTGGCACGATAAAAGGCAGGATAAGGCCTACAGTAGACGAGAGTAGGGCGGTTGGACTTCCTGTGGTGACTGTGGCCGGTCACGATACAGCGTCAGCCCTGGCTGCGGTGCCAGTTATTGTCAGCGCAGGGGGTGGATGCGGCACAAACGCCGCATTCTTGAGTAGCGGCACCTGGTCTCTTATGGGCGTCGAAGTGGACGAACCCATAATCAATGATCAGACATTCAGACTCAACTACTCCAACGAAAAAACGCTCGGTGGCTACACGCTTCTGCGTAACATCGTGGGTGGCTGGCTTATTCAGGGATGTAAACAGCAATGGGAAGAAGAAGATGGAAGAGGCCTCAGTTATGAGGAGATTGCTTTTGCAGTGCAAGAGGCACCACCATTTCTTGCCTTTGTCGACCCCAATGCTGCTATGTTCTATTCTCCTGGTAGCATGCCTGCAAAAATCGTGGCGTATTGCAGGGAAACCGGACAGGCACTGCCGGATACGCGTGGTGCGATTGCGCGCTGCATTTACGAAAGCCTTGCAATGACGTATCGGAAGTGCTTTTTTGAGATCGAAGCCATACTTGGGAAGGCGCTGGATACTCTTTATATAATTGGCGGGGGAGCGAACAATGCAATGGTGAATCAGTTCACCGCGAACGCTCTTGGAAGACCGGTAGTATGTGGGCCAGTTGAGGCGACCGCAATTGGTAATCTCCTCACGCAGGCACTTGCTTTGGGGGAGCTTGGAGGATTGGCACAATTGCGGGAGGTGGTGTTCCGATCGTTTGCATCCACAACATACCTGCCTAAGGATATTGGACACTGGGAAGAGCAGTATCATAGATTTACGTCGCTCCTGGAGAGCGCAAAAGAGGAGTAATTCATTATGTCGGAAGAAACGCGT
>JBDKTP010000018.1:0-6559 GCA_039680115.1 Rectinema sp. | reverse complement strand
AAGTGGAAGGAAGACGGAAGATGGGCGTTCTTCTGGCCCACGTTATCCTGCGCCGACGTTGCGTATGGCCCTGGAAGTAACCAGGCGCTTTGCCGAGTTTTCGCCGGATGATCCAGTCAAATACGATTTTGCCTTGACACGGCCAGGCATAGACCCGATGCCGGGGGATGAGGCTTTTCAGTGTCTGTAGCTTTGCATTGACACTTGCATGCCGGCTGTGATAGCCTCTCTCTGCTATTTCGAAGCGGTCAACCTTTGGGCATCATTGTTTGGTATTGCCGCCTCGATATGGCGCCGGGCAATAGCGCAGGTGGTTAGCGTACAAGTCTGGGGGACTTGGGGTCGCCAGTTCGAGTCTGGCTTGCCCGATAACGTAAAAAAGAGCAAGTTACTGCATTGCAATAACTTGCTCTTTTTTATTGCTGACTATGGCAAACGTAGGACTTCCCCTTTTCGAAACCCGCACACCAGTCAACAGGACCATACTCGGGGGGATCCTAAGTGCCTGGCTTTTTCACATCTCCTGCACAAACTGCACGCGTAGGCCGTTCGGGTCGTGGACAAAGAAAAAGCGCGTGTGTGGGTTCGGCTGGAAGGGCCCGGCCAGAACCGGAATGTTGTGTGCCTTAAGCTTCCCCATCATGTCCTCGAGCGAGTCTACCCTAAATCCCAGGGAGATGTTCTGGCTAAAAGCGGCGTTCGGCGTCTTGACGTTGTGCATAAGCTCGATCTCTGTTTCGCCGTCGGCAGAGCCAACAAAGGTGATTTCGTCTCCTGGTTGCGGCGAAAACTGGCGGTGTATCGACAGCCCTACGATGTCCCGATAAAACTCAATCGATTTTTCCATGTCATGAACATTGATTGTGACCCAGCAAAATTTCATATTTAACTCCTTTCTTTATTATTATTTGGCGCTTCAACGCCAGCCCTGATTACACGTTGCCCGGCTGCGCCTGCTTCAGTCGTGCCTTTAATGTAGACATCGCGTTTTGGATATGGTATTTCGATGCCTTCCTCTCTAAAACGTAGTTGAATCTCAGAAAGAATCGAGTTCTTGAGATCGACAAACCGCGATTGTTCGTACCAAACGCCAAAAAGCACGTTGATCCCCGACACGTCGTACTTATCAAAGAAAATGAAAGGCTCCGGATTGCCCAACGCATACAAGTTCCTGGCCGCCAAGTCTTTGAGTACAGCAGCAACCTTTTGCAGGTCACTAGTATAAGAAACCGTTATCCATATGTCGAGCCTACGGATAGGAAAGCGGGTGGTGTTAATCACGTTTGTCTTGATGATACTCTCGTTGGGAATACGCACGAAACGATTATCGAAAGTCTGCAGCTTGACTGACAGCAGGTCGATGAACAGGACCGTCCCAGTGACGTCGTCAATCTGAATCACGTCACCAACCTGGAAGGGCTTTTCAGAGATCAGGAAAACCCCACTTATCAGATTCGAAATCGAAGTCTGTGCAGCAAAGCCGACCGCTATACCAGCAATGCCCGCCGCACCGAGAAGTGCGGTAAGGTTGACCCCTGCCCCTTGCAGCACCGTTATAATGGCGATAATCCAGCCTGTGTACCGCAGGACCTTTGTGATGAGCTGATCCTTCTGCTTCGTCATGGTCCTTCGCAGTACCCTGCGGAGAATTATTTCGAGCAGAAAAAAGAACAGCAGAATGAGCGCTGCCGCCGACGCGAGCTCCAGAACCTTCTTCCAGAACGCTTGTGTTTGCATGGCATCCAGAAACCGTATTAAAAAGCTCGGCAAAAGTGTCGTATCCGTCGTTGTGCTTGTATCCATTGATTCTCCTCAATTATCCCGCGAATGCGGCGAACCGCGCCAAGCCATTGCTGAACCAGGCTCGACTAAATGCCCGCAATATTGCGCAAAAAACTCACGCCGCGCATTATCAAAACTTCATTGATGGCGCTTTTGGAGGCTACATGGATCTTCTCCAGGTTTTCATAACCGGCGTTATTCATATTTGTCTTGAGTGACCCATCGCTTCCTGCGGTAATGACGACCGTATCCGACATCAGCGTCTCGTCCACCTTGTAGATATTCATCAGGTTGGTAAAAATAGCAAGCCGCTTTACATCGAGCGCTTCCTTGGATTTGTTCCGTACTACGATTCTGCATTGAATAAGGCTATGGCACGACAAATACAGCGCGGAACGCGGCTGCGACTTCGGTAGGGAACTGTCGGACTTAGCAATGTCCAGCTTTGTCTCTGATGTTTCGGGCTCGAGCTCTATAGGCAGAGAAAGACACAAGGAGCCGCTTATCTTGTCGCCGAACCACGTAGTTGGCGTGACAAAAGGGCTCGCCTCAAAGAGGATGGTACCAGATTCCAGCTGGAAGCGCAGCACCGGTGGCAAGGCGATAGTGAACCATGCTTCCGCCCCGGGAAGGATGCTCACATCGTTTCTTGCCGAGACGATATAAGGTATGGAACTCGGGTGAGGGCACAACCCGACCTTCTTACCGGCCGCCACTGCGATGGAAACGGAGTCTGGACCTGGTGGATCCGCGTTATCGGGCCCATGGGCATCGTTGATAATGCGTTTGAAGGGAATGCTCTCCAATTTGAATCGCCATTCCTCGCCATTTTTTCGCATCCACAGGTGGGCGCCATCCAGGCTCCATGAGTACCACGTTCTTTCTTCGGGTTCGAAGTAATTCCACATGAGACAATCCTAACGTGGCGGGGGCCCAACTTCAACTCATTATACCTCGGCAAACTTGAATATGATGCCTACAACCGCCGAGGCGAATATCCAGACAATAGGATGAACATTCTTCGTCTTGTTTATAACTCGCGTTACAAGCAAAATAGCGAGGGCGAGGGCCACCAATTTCCATTTTATGGCGGAAAGGATCGTAAGAATTTCAGCGTAAACCGCGTGCGAGGATATGTTTGACGGCAAAAAGGTCATTACGGCTACGGAAAGCCCTGCTGCGGCAATGAGACCGGTAGAAGCAGGTCTTAGGCGCTTAAAAACGGCTTGCACGTAGTGGTTGTCCTGAAAGTTCTTAAGAAATGCTGCCACGATCAGAATCGTGATTATCGAGGGCGCAATAAGGCCCAGGGTTGCGATAAGCGCGCCTCGCAGGCCTGCAACCGTATAGCCTGTGTAGGTCGCCATGTTGACGCCCATAGGCCCAGGTGTCGACTCAGAAACTGCTATCATGTCCGTGAGCTGGCTTTGGGAAAACCATCCTGTGGCTGCCCCCATTTTGGCAAGGAAGGGTAGGGTAGCAAGGCCACCACCTACCGCAAAAAGACCTGTCTTGAAGAATTCCCAAAAGAGTCGCAGAGAGATCATTTGTCGTCTTCCCCCTCATGTCCTTGGCGTCCTTGCTGCCGGGCAGCTTTGTGAGTGCCGATTTCCTTACGGCTCACCACAAATTCGGGCACAAAGCCGATGATGCCAGCGATCAGGACAAAAATGGCCGGAGAGACGTCCAGAAAGTACGATGCAAGTGCGACAGCCAAAAAGATGACAAAATTGAGGGAGTCCGTAACGGAACCTTTCCAAAGCCTGCTGATGGCGTTGAAAATGAGCACGCAGACACAGGCACGAATGCCTGCAAAGGCATTTTGAACGACAGGAAGGTCGGCAAACGTGTTAATGAGCCCTGCAATAATGGAAATAATAACAAGAGAAGGAAATACGACGCCAAACGTTGCAATGATGCCCCCTATAACACCATGTCTCTTGTAACCTACAAAGGTAGCCGTGTTGACGGCAATAACACCAGGGGTTATCTGCGCAATGGCGAAATAGTCCATAAGCTCTTCGTCAGTAGCCCAAGAACGGCTCTGAACAAGCTCGCGCTGCATCATAGGAAGCATGGCGTAGCCGCCGCCAAAGGTCATGACACCAATTTTGGCAAAGATCCAGAATAGGCTCCACAGGTCATTCATACGTTATGACTCCAGTCGTTGGTAGTTACCCAAGATTACCATAACTACCGAGTTTTTTGCAGAAGAGAAAGTTAGAAGGAGCCAAAAGTAATTGAAACACACAGTAGAAAACCAAAAAAAGGCCCTGCCTTCGGTCGGCAGGGCCTTGCGCTCGAACTTAACGCGCTCAACCACAACAGAAAACCTGGAATCAACCAGCCGGGGCTGTCTTTAGGCACCTCGGCGTACAGCCTGCGATGTGCAGGCTGAAAACGGGCACTGCTGTGTGCCTCACGCGTTAACTCTGTAGCTTATGCGTTGACTTTGACCTCAATCTTCTTTGGAGCCTTAACTTCTTTCTTAGGCATCGTAATGGTCAAGAGACCATCGCGAAGCTTGGCATCGATCTTCTCGACATCAGCATCTTCAGGAACCAAGAAGGAGCGAGAGAACTGATACGATCGGCGCTCTTTCCTGAGCCAGCGGAACTTGCCTTCTTTATCCTTTTCTTCCTTCGACTCATTCTTGGAAGTAGAAAGGACAAGCTGGCCATCCATGAGCTCGAGGCGGATATCCTTCTCAGTGAGGCCCGGAAGCTCGGCTTCGACTATGTAATCTTTGTCGGTCTCCCGAACATCAACGACCGGGGTCCTAAAGTCACTCGAGAAGAAACCGTCGTCATTGAAGAACTGATTGATTAGGTCAAAGGGATTGTTTCGATAAAGGGTGATATCGCTCATAACACACCTCCACATTTTCTTTCCGGTGGAATCCGGATGTTCGCTGGATGAACCTTGCCATCACGGGCTGTTGCATCCTTGCGGAGCCCTTTTCGGCGCTCACCTATCATGTAGCAAAAAGCGTGCCAAATTTAAAAAACAGTTCAAGAAAAAGAGCGCGAATTCTTATTTTATATAAATTATTTTGAAGAAAAGATTTAATAGGAAGTATTGCCAGCCTGTCTCTGTGCTCAATGGCAAAATGATGCGTATGAAGAGAGGAGGGCTGGCATTCTCGCGACAATTCCGCGCTGGAGCATCGGGGATTTTGTTTCGATTTTCAACAAAACGTATTCTTATGCCACGTATCGATGTTTCAAAAAGAAACAACCGTAGCGAGGTTCGTCTTGTAGTCGGGTCGAATGATGCCTTTCTCGGTGATAAAACCGGTGACGAGCTCGTTTGGCGTTACATCAAAGGCGGGATTGCGTACCTTTATACCCTCGGGGGCAGTTCGGCGTGCGCCAAAGGAGGTGACCTCCCAGGCTTCACGTTCCTCTATGGGGATGCGATCGCCGGTTGGCGTATTCAAATCGATTGTGGAAGAGGGGCATGCCACATAAAAGGGGATAGAGAAGTGTCTGGCGAGGATCGCAACACCGAGTGTGCCTATTTTGTTGGCAAAATCGCCGTTGGCTGCGACGCGATCACAACCTACGATACACAAATCAATAAGGCCTTGCGACATCATGAAGGCAGCCATGTCGTCACAGATGAGCGTGACATCCAGGCCAGCGCGCTGGAGTTCCCATGAGGTAAGGCGGGCGCCCTGCAGAAGTGGTCGAGTTTCGTCGGAATAGACCCTAAAGTGACGGCCTTGGGCAAAGGCGAGGTACATCGGCGCCGTAGCGGTACCGAGTTCAGAGGTCGCAAGTGCGCCAGCGTTGCAATGGGTAAGAACGCCACAGCCTTCTTTGATAAGAGGCTCGCCATTTTCTCCAATGCCTCGGCAGATAGCGCGGTCTTCGGCATGAATGCGTTCGGCTTCGGCGATGAGCTTGGCATGTAGCTCGGCGCTGTCCTTGGCCTTGGGCGCCTGTGCTTCCAGCATCCCCAGACAGCGCCTCAGCGCCCAGCTCAGGTTGACCGCGGTCGGCCGGGAGCTCGCCAGGTATGCCGCCGCCTGCCGGGCGCCCGCCACGTACTCCTCCACCCCCTTCCCCGCAAAATCCCTTTGCGCGATCACCAGCCCGTACGCCCCTGCGATTCCGATGGCGGGCGCCCCGCGCACTTTGAGCTGTTTTATCGCGTCCCAGACCATTTGCACGGAGTCCTCGCGTTCTTCCACCACCTCGTTGGGAAGCCGCGTTTGATCCAAAATATAGAGCTCGCCATTTTCCCAGCGTAGGCTACGCGCAACGCTGTAGCCCGTAATGGGGGCGCCTTCTGCCACATTCTTCATTTCAACTTTGTTTCCCATTTCGTTTTCCACCTTATGCTTCAATTACACCAACGATCCATCTTGCAGGCCGCAAGTGTCCTGCGGCGGCGCATAAAGCCTGCCAGTTATACATACTGTGCAGCGCACACGCGTGTCATACAGGATGGAATCGAGCGAACTCTCTGTCAAGATTATGCAGCCAAGGTCCCAGACCCAGAATTGTGCTGTATCTTCATACAATTCAAATCGCGGGCGCCCCATTTTGGGCGACCCGTTTTGACCTATTATTGGCGCCCCGTTTTGACCTCATTTTTGGCCCCTTTTGGCCCCATTTTGACCCATTTTGAACCCCCTTTAACCCCCTTTTACACGAATCGCGTTCCCTGGTTCCGTTCGTGGCTTTTCTTGACACCGGACGCAGGCGGGCTGTACAGTTTTAGAGCAAAGTTCTGGTTGCGCGGCTCAAATCGAACAGTGCCACTACAGTCC
>JBDKTP010000017.1:0-12357 GCA_039680115.1 Rectinema sp. | reverse complement strand
GATGGTTTGCAAGCAGCAATTCGAGCGAGGTCTTGCGCGCTCTCAAGACACGTGCACTGGCGGTGTGGATTTTCATGCCGGGCGTAGGGTTCTGAACGCAGGAACGAACCAGCGATTTTGCCCCTTCAACTTCAACGACGCAAATTCCGCAAGAAGCGTTGGCCGAAATATCCTTGAGATAACACAGCGTCGGAATTCTGGCACCGGCAGCAGCACACGCTTCCAACAGCGTGGACTTTGGGTCAACGCTTATTTCTTGTCCATCTACAGTTATGGTGATATTCGTTTCCATACTGTCCCCCTTACGCTTCGCGAGGAGCGCTGTAGGTTTGGCGCTTCTTTTCCCGCACATCGCAACGCAGACAGCGTTCTGCTTCGATGCGTGCCTGCTCGCCGGAGTAGCCAAGTGATATCTCCATAAAATTGCTCTTTCGTGCATCTACTGGAACCATTGGAGCTTTTGTCATTTTAGCCTTGGTGAATTTTGCGGGCACCTCCATTTTGTAGTCGAAAGACCTAAATAACTTTGCGAAGCGCCTTTCTCCCATGAGATTCTCGTCTAGCGATTCGGCTACGGTTCTGGCTTGTCCCATCGCCTCAGCGGCCGTAGATGGGCCCATTTTGGCATCACCACAGACATAGACCTTGGGATTTTTTGCCTGTAACGAGAAAGGATCGGCCTTTATTCGCCCGTCTCTTTCCAATTCCACACCCAGGGTTTCAACTCCCTGTATCATGACCTTTTCACCGATGGCAACAATGATTGTGTCGCAGGGGACTTCATAAAACTCGTTGGTCGGCACCGGTGTTGGACGCCCTGAGGAGTCAACCGGACCGGCCTTCATGCGCTGTACTTTGAGAGCGCGCAAACGCGTGCCTCCTTCTCGGTCTTCGCTCGAAAGGACTTCCACAGGTTGAGCCATACACACGAGTGAAATTCCCTCTTCCAACGCTCCATTCAGCTCCTCTGAGTTGGCTGGCATGTCGATTCGTGCCCGCCTATATATGATAGTGACATGAGCGCCAAGCCGGAGTGCCGATCTGGCGGCATCTATGGCAGAATTTCCGCCGCCCACTACTACCACCTCGCTTCCAACCTTAGGTTTTTTCCCTTCGCTGATAGTTCGTAAGAATTCGCCGGCAAAAACAACGCCTTTCTGCGTTTCTCCTGGGATATTCAGCTTGAGTTCGCGGCTCGCACCGGCTGCCACGACAATTGCGTCGGAAGCATCGAGAAGCCGCTGCCACTGGGCAGGGGTTTCAATCTTGGTGTTGAAGACAAAACGAACTCCCAGCTTTTGGATGAAGCCGATTTCCTTTTTGAGCACATCCTTGGGCAGTCGATAGCCTGGAATTTCCCATCGCAGGATACCTCCGGCTTCCGAAGCGGCATCGTAGACGGTCACCGTGTGCCCTAAGCGCACGAGCCAGAATGCGGCGGCAAGTCCAGCTGGGCCCGATCCTACAATTGATATCCGCTTTCCTGTTGTAGGCAGCTTTTCCTTAATAAGCCTTGTGTAAATCGCTTTCTCACGTCCCATTTTGTACATTGAATCTGCGAGATAACGATGAATTTCACCTTGAGATACCGGCTCATCCAGCATATCGCGCCTACAGCGCATCCTGCAGTGAAAGTGGCAAATCCTTCCTAGAGAACCGGGCAATGGATTTTCCCGCAGTGTCAGCTCAAAAGCGTCTTCTATTCTATTTTCTTTTAATAGCTGTAGATACCCAGGGATATTCATGTGGAGCGGACAGGACGATTCACAGAGCGCCACGTAGAGGTTTTCGCAGATGCCGGCGGGGCACCGCTTTGCCTTTATATGTTGGATGTATTCATCCCTAAAGTACTTGAGCGTTGTGAGAACCGGGTTAGCAGCCGTTTGACCTAGCCCGCACAGGGCAGAATCTTTGACAGCGAGGGCGAGCGATTCCAAAGTCTTAAGGTCATTTTCACTCGCTTCTCCATCCGCTACACCCTGTAGAATATTGAGCATCTGTGCCGTGCCTTCTCTGCAGGGCGCGCATTTGCCGCAGGATTCTCCAGCCGTAAAGCCTACAAAGTAGCGCGCCACGTCCACCATGCAGTTGTCCTGATCCATAACGACCATGCCACCCGATCCCATAATAGCGCCAAGCTCGGCGAGATGTTCGTAGTCTATCGGCGTCTTAAAAAGCGAGGCCGGAATGCAGCCTCCGGACGGGCCGCCAGACTGCAGGCCCTTTATCTTCTTCTTCGGACCCATGCCTTCACACATTCCATACACGGCCTGTTCGAGGGTGGAGCCCATGGGCAATTCCACAAGTCCGGTGTTTCTGACCTTGCCGACAAAGGAAAAAACCTTTGTACCGGTGCTGGCCGGAGTTCCGAAACCTGCGAAGTATTCGCCGCCACGCACCATGATGACAGGTATATTGCACCAGGTCTCCACGTTATTGATCGACGTCGGCCTGCCATATAAACCTTTTTGGGCAGGGAAGGGCGGGCGGGGCGATGGCCTTCCGGCCTTTCCTTCGATCGAGGCAATAAGGGCGGTCTCTTCTCCGCACACAAAAGCTCCAGCACCTGTAACAATTTCAATGTCGAAACTGAATTTACTGCCTAGAATGTTCTTACCGAGCAAGCCAGCCTTTCTTGCCTCTTCCAGGGCTTTATTGAGGCGTTGCACAGCGAGTGGGTACTCGGCTCTCACATAGACGATGCCATGCGTTGCGCCCATGGCGTACGCGCCTGTGATAATACCTTCCAGCAACATATGTGGATCGGACTCGATTTCGTTCCGGTTCATATAGGCGCCCGGATCCCCTTCGTCGGCGTTGCAGATGACATAGCCATCGCCAGGATTGGCAAGAAGGTTGTCGCGCATTATGTTCCACTTGCGCCATGTAGGAAAACCTGCTCCTCCTCGGCCTCGGAGCCCCGACTTTTTGACTTCTTCGATTACCGATTCCGGCGTCATGGTAGTGAGGGCCTTCATAAGCCCAGAATATCCACCGACAGCCAGGTATTCGCTCAAATTCTCCGGATCGATGATCCCACAATCCCTCAGCACGATTTTTTCTTGCCCATTAAAGAAAGCAATCTCTTTCCATGTTGGCAAAAAGTTGTAGTCGTGGCCAAATTCGATTTTCGACGTCCTAAAGTCCCAGCTTTCTATTTTTGCCTCAGCTTGTTTAGCGATTCTTGCAAAATCCACATCATCAACGAGACCTTTTGCGAGCGTTGCAGCTTTGCTCGGCTTTACATCGGTAAAGAGTAGAATTGGTTTGCCCGGGCGGTATGCCATGACCAAAGGCTCGGCGGCACAGAATCCGAAGCAGCCAACACGCCTCAGGCTTGCCGAAAGGTGCGACGAGACAATGGTTTTTCCCAGTTCCGCATACACTTCATCAGCACCGTTGCCTATTCCGCAGGTCCCCATGCCCACCGAAATCCAAGGCCTCGAGCTGAGTATGTTTTCCAGGCCTTCTTTGCGCATGGTTCCAAGATCTGTTCTTGTAATCATCGCGAGGCCTCCTTTTTCATTTTCTCAAGAAGCGAAACAAGCTTGCCAATGGTCATCCTGGATTTTACGACGCCATCAATTTGAATGACTGGGGCTAGGGCGCACTGTCCAAAACAGGCGACCGTCCGAATTGATGCAAAACCATCGATACTTGTTACCGAGTTTTCCTCCTCTTCTTTGAACGAAGGAATGTCCATCCGGTGAAGCGCTTCGTTGAGTAGGGCAAGTGAGCCTCGGGTGTGACATGCAGTGCCTCTACATACAACAATTGAGTGTATCCCTTGTGGTTTGAGGTTAAAAAATGAGTAGAAGGTGACGACAGAATACACTTGCGTAAGTGGTACACCGAGCGCTTGGGCCACGGTACGCAGGGTTTTTTCAGATAGATAATGACGAGGATCTACTTCCTGTGCTTGTTCGAGCAGCTTTAGGAGACTGCCAGGTTTGTCCTTCTGGTAGTTCTGAATAATCTTACTGAGCTCATCAGCGGGGCTTGCGATGGTAGTGGTGGGCATCATACCTCCTTTAAGGCCAGTTGAATCTGACCAGGAAAGGCAATTTGAGCTTGCTTTTTCTCGTTGTTTGAATCTCGGTCTTGCCAAACAAATTACTATGGTATATTGTTTTTTCAGTTTGTCAAGAAAAAAATATCGATAATTTTGATCTTAAAATACCAGATCGAAAGACGCGCGAGTAATCGATTTATATAAATAAAAAAATATTTATATAAATTGTACTTCTCCATATTGCTTTCTCATCGAACTGGATATTTACTGTAAAAAGAATTGTGTTCAATGGTGACGGCGAATTGCATACAGACGTAGATGACCGAAAGATTTAGGTTAAGGGGGTTTGAGAAGCAGCGTGGCCACGGACCTCTCTTCCAACGTAAAATTCGTCAATCAAAAAGTGGAAGCCACAGCTCGACGTGTAAGAAAAGTTTTTGCTTCTCTGCCCTTGTTGGGGTATTTGGGGCAGGATGAACTTCGCGATTATAGTTACCATGAACGTCTCATTTTTCAGGCGCTGCAAGGCATTGATCAAAAGGTCAGCAATGGTCTTCTTGTCCCCCTTGAGACAAAAGACTACCCAAAGGTTCTGCGATATCCTGATGGCAAGGCCCGCGTTGGCATTTACATAGGTAGCTTTGATCCCTTCCAGCTTACGCATCTGACAATCGCCCTCAAAGTGCTTGCCTCGCCCCGCTTTTTGGCTGATGTTGTCATCGTTGTTCCTGAGGGAAGCCTCGAACCTCGCAAACCACAAAAGACCGACTATGCGTTCAGATTTCAAATAGCAAAAATGCAGTTGTCCGGTGTGTTCGATCCATTTGTCATGCCTCTCGACATTGGTGCTGGGGCAGACACCATCGAAATTGTAAGGCGCTTCATCGCGCTTCACACCGGCATGAAGTTGGAACTGACACATATACTCGGGTCGGATGCGCTGCCAACCGCATCCAATTTCATAGAGAAAGATCTTGAGATATGGAAAAAAGAAGCCCTGCAGTCCGGTGTGGAATATAGCCATTCAGTGTACGTAGTGAGGAGACAGCGGCGAGGGAATCTTCAACCCTGGCTGTCACATATCCGAAACCAAGGTGTTCCTGTGTACTTAGACCCGCGCGTCATTGGAACGCCGTCGAGTACTACATTTCGTAAAGATCGGGCCATAACTCTCATACTGCCCACTGAGAATATACGGGAAAAGCTGGAGGTTCTCTTCCGCTACAATATGAATCGTCCCTGGTCCAAAGACGGTCTGCCTAAACCTTAGGGCCTGAGGTGGCGGTTTGAACTACGTGCGCCAACGCAAAGAGTCTTGTGCTGCCTGCCCAGTTTGCCAAGTTTGCCCAGTTTACGAATGAAAGCCGACGGTTTATGCTAGCAAAAACGCTGCTAATACTTAAAACGGAGAAGGTAAATGAGAATAGTATTGCTGGGACCTCCAGGAGCAGGGAAAGGTACTTTTGCGGAACAGGCTTCAAAGACCCTCGGTTTACCACACATTTCGACAGGCGACCTTTTTCGAGCTGCAATAAAAAACGAAACAGACCTGGGCAAAAAAGTGAAGGATATTCTGGCGCAGGGGCTTCTTGTACCAGACGATCTCACAATCGGACTTGTCAGACAGCGGTTGGCTGAGCCCGACGCCCAAGCTGGCTGGATCTTGGATGGCTTTCCACGGACGATACCACAGGCTGAAGCCCTGCAAGACATCAGTCCGGTAGAAATGGTCCTCAACCTCGAAGTAGACGATGCGCTAATCCTGCAGCGGCTCACAGGCAGAAGAATTTGCAGGAATTGCGGGCGGATTTACCACATTGTCAGCATGCCCCCTAAAAAGGATGGTGTCTGCGACGTCTGTGGAGGAGAACTTTACACAAGACCGGATGACCAGGAGAGCGCCATAAAGACAAGGCTCGCCGCCTATCGGGAGCAAACCGAACCGCTCGTTGCATGGTATAACGAAAAGAAGCTTCTTGTTCCGTTGCGCGGTTCTGGGACTCCAGAATCCGTTTATTCGGCATTTGAGAGAATCTTGCAGAATCGAGGCTGACACAAACTCGCCATGAATCGGAGACCCCTCTCGGTTTTTTTCTGGTTACTCGTGTTTATCCCAAGGCTTTGCTTTGGAGCTGGTCTTTCTGTGACGTCTGTCGCGCTTGCCAACACAGAAATGGCTGGAACGGCAACCCTAAAGCCTGTGCGCTCAGCCTCGGGTTCCGGTGCCACGGATGCCGGTGCTTTGACCTTGTCGCTGCGACTGCGGCTTGTTGACCAGGGCAAAGCATTGATCGACATTCCTGAACAAAGCCTTTTTGGTTATCCGCTTGCGAAGATGGAGTGGACAGACAAGGACTTGTCTTTTGAGCTCGACGCATGGGGCCCTGGTCAAGAGATGAGATTTCGGGGCGTTCTGAATGCCTTGTCGGGACAAAGTGGCGCTTACGCAGCAACGGGGATGATCAGTTCCAAGGATTGGCAGGGATCGTTCAGCGTGGTGTCACAACCGAGACTCAAGTCACCAGGGATTTTTGGACTCGCGGTCCAGGTACAGGGTGGCGAAGTACAGGGTGGCGAAGTACAGGGTGGCGAACTTCCAGGCACGCTCGTCTTGCCAGAAACCTCGATTAAATCAGATGGTACACAGGGAACAGCACAAGTGGGTGAATTCACTTCCGCCGTAGATTTTTTCCCCGTGCCGCTCGTAATCCTTCTTTCTGGGGCTGGCCCAACGGATAGGGATGGCAACAATTTCAGCGTCCCTGGACAGACCGATACGCTTAGGCAGTTGTCGCAGAAGCTGGAGGAAAAGGGCGTTGCGACCTACCGTTATGACAAGCGAGGTTCAGGCGAGGCTTATTGGCTGGAAAAGCCGGACCAAGTGACGAGCATAGCAATTCACGCTCAGGATGCAGCAGAAGTAGTCAGACATTTTTGTACAAGTGGCCTCTTTTCTCGGGTCTTGGTGGCAGGGATGAACGAAGGGGCTTGGGTAGGAGCCATGGCACTTAATAAGCTCCAGGCAGAAGGGGTGCTGGCGGATGGCCTCGTAGTTTTGGACGCATCAGGGGAAGATCCGGAAGATCAGCTTGCAAGCTCTCTAAGAACCCTAAGCCCCGAAGTTCAGGCCGAGGCGGAACGCATCAGGGCAGCGATTGAGAAGGGGGAGCCTTATGCGCAGCCCTCGGCCCAACTTGCCGCGTTTTTTGCTCCTACTCGCTCGGAATGGGTCGCGGCCTGGCTTGCTTGCCACCCTGCTCAAGAGATAGCTTCCGTAAGCGCTCCAGTTTTCTTTGTGCGTGGAGATGCGGATTTGCAGGTTTCACGGGAAAGCTTTGAAAAATTACTTGCAGCCAGACCAGATGCTGCGGCCTTTTCCATTCCTTCCATGAATTATGTGCTCAAACTTGTCAAGTCCAACGAAGAAAACTACGACGCTTTTGTAAACCCGTCTTATGAGATACCCGAGGCCCTTGTCGACTTGGTAGAGGCCTTGGCAAAGGTGAAAAGTCTGCCTGAAACCATAAGTCCTTACCTAAGGCTTAGCGACGAGAGGCCTGCTCCTTAATATTCTTGCGTCGACTTTGCCAGGCCAGAAGCGAACTGACTAAACATTGAGCCGAGCGCACCAGCGCTGACGCTTATACCCTCAGCCTTGTAGGTATCGTCCTCTAGAGTAAGCGCCGCGTCAGAATTTGCTTCGTCGCCAAGCAGCCGTGGAGCCGAAAAAGCCCACAGCATTCGCACAGCAGGCTTGAACATTCTTGCAGTAGCCGCATCTTTCATAACAATATAAGTATTTACAGTATAATTACTTGTAGCTACAGAAGCCTGCTCTGTCTTGGTTTTGCCCCTGTCCTCGACAGATGAGCTCTTGTTGCATTGGACAATGATTTCAGAAATGGGCAAAGAATCCAGACCGTCCAAGACACCCACACCGTTGAATAAGGCTTCTGGCGATTTGATGATGATCAGAAAATCTGAAGGAGAATCTTTATAAGGTGAAGGAACGATTTCCTTGAATTGGGCAGATTGGGCGCTCTTTTTGGCCGAGTCCGAACGTGGAAAATTCGCAGCATGAATCACGCCTTGTTCCAGAGGCCTAACGTACAAGGGGCTGTCCTTGGCCTTGTAGCCTTCAGACGTCTTTATCCAGTCACCCTTGGTGGCGAGCGTGTACTTTACCGAAAAGGCCGGGAAGTTCCCAATGAGGACTAATTCTGCATTCCGACTTTCGGTATGCGTACCAGACAAGCCGAGTCCCACGACACTAACGCGGTTCACAAGGTCATTGAGGCTTTTTCGGTCCACCAAGGTTTCCTGGTCGGCCTTCTTAGACTTTTTGTCCGAAGGACCGCCAAGTTCTTTCGCAACGGACGACAAGGTCTCGTCCGACAGACTCTCTAAAATATCCTTGAGGGCGATTCTGTCGATCCTTGCATAGATTTCCGGCATTTGCTCCAACTTGCTTGCTGGATCAAGTTGAAGCACGGACTTTGGTACCGTGGTACAGGCCGTAAGACTCAGTACGCTCAGCAGCGTCACGAGCAGTAGGGGAAGCAGCCATACACCATAATGTAGTTTCATCGTCTGTGCCATTCGTTGTCCTTCCGATCCCCGACTGAGTACTTGTTCCCGGCCGAGTACTAGACCTGAGTATGCCTCACAGGCGGGCACAAAACAATGGGTTACTTTGTGCCCTGGTTAAAACCCAAGTATCAAAACAAAAGAAACAAAAGTCTAAGACTTTGGTGACATAAGAACCAGAGAATGTTAGGATGGCAAGCAGTTATAGTTAAGGAGGACCATCCATGCAATCTGTTTCTGAGCTTCCGACATGGGATTTGACACCCATTTATCCGGGCTTTGACTCTGAACAATACAAACTGGCAAAAACTCGAGCTGCAGACCTTGCAGCAAAGGCTGTTGACTTCTATAAGGCCAGCATGGTGGTTCCACCGTCTGAGGATACTGAAGCTTGGCTCGTGCAGGCTCTCAGCCTGAACGACAATCTCGGCTCACTAATCGAGACACTCTCGGCGTATGCGTATGCGCGCTATAGCACTGCGACTCAAGACCAAAAGGCCATTCACGAACTCAACGCCGTTGAGGCGCTCGCCCTGCCTGCTAAGCAGGCCGAGGTCTTATATAGGAACGCGCTTGCCTTGCGGAAAGACAAAGTGCTCAAAATCGCAAAGACCAACTCAAGGATTGCGCCATACGCCTTTTCGATACAAGAGGCACTCTATTTTCAAGCCCATCAGATGCCACCAGAAATGGAAGATCTTGCGGAAGATTTAAGTCGCAGCGGTGCTGACGCCTGGTCGAGACTCCAGGAAATGGTGAGTTCAAATGCGAGCGCCATATGGGATGCAGCGTCTGGCGAAAAAAAGACAGTAATTGAGCTGCGGAACTTGGCATTCAGTCCTGACCGAGAGATACGAGAGAGGGCATATAATCTCGAACTCGGCGTATGGGAATCGGTAAAGATCCCGATGGCAGCAGCACTCAACGGAGTTAAAGGTGCGGTCATTTCGCTTAATCAAAGACGAGGCTACGAAGGCGCACTGGAAAAGTCGATTGCGCAGGCAAGAATTAGCCAAAAAACGCTCGAGGCGCTTGTCGGTGCAATGGAGGATTCGCTTCCGATGTGGCGCAGGTATTTCAAGGCCAAAGCCAAAGTTTTTGGCTGTGACAAGTTGGCGTGGTTCGATCTTTTTGCGCCGGTGGAAGCGGCAGGAACAATTCTTCCAACCTTTAGTTGGGAAGAGGCGCACGAGTTTATTCGAGAGAAGTTTGCGTCTTTTGACCCTGCAATGGGGAATTTTGCAGAAGAAGCTTTTGCTGAGCGTTGGATTGATGCAAAGCCACGAGCGGGCAAGGTCGGGGGCGCCTATTGCACCGACTTCCCGGATGCCAAAGCCGCAAGGGTGATGTGCAATTTTGATGGCAGCTTTTCTTCCGTGACGACCGTGTCGCACGAACTCGGACACGCGTGGCACCATGAGAATATCAAGAACAAACCATACACCCTCACGCAATACCCCATGACTCTGGCAGAAACAGCTTCCATTTTTGCCGAAACGATTATTTCGGAAGCTGCGCTTTCCAAGGCGTCACCCAAAGAGCGACTTTCGCTTGTCGAACTCCATTTGCAGGACGGTGCACAGGTAATCGTGGACATCCTGTCGCGCTTCTACTTCGAAAAAGCGGTGTTTGAAGCAAGGAAAGCAGGCGAACTCGGCGCTGAACAATTCTGTCAGCTTATGCTCGATGCACAAGACAAGACGTACGGCGGTGGACTCGACCCAGACAAACGCCACGCGTACATGTGGGCGGTAAAGGGACATTACTATATTCCTTCGCTGTCGTACTACAATTTCCCTTATGCCTTTGGTCAACTTTTCGGCTTAGGGCTTTACGAGCGCTATAGGCAGGAAGGGCAGGGCTTTGCTTCTACCTATCGTGAGCTTCTTGCCTCTACCGGTTCTGCATCCGCTGTAGAAGTTACGCGCAAGGCCGGTTTCGACATAGAAAAAAGGGATTTTTGGGATACATCGCTTTCAATCTTCGCCCGTCAGGTGGACGAGTTTGAGCGCCTTGTTGGAGAGTATTTTTGACGAGCATTTCTAGCAGACATTTTTGGGCCGGCGTTTTGGGGGGAGGTTTAGCTGGCTAGTGCTCTGTTGGATGTTTAAAGACGAAGGTCGGACACGTCGAACAAGTGGAACACAAGGAGCGTCGTACTTGAATACAGAAGATTATAGGCTGGGCCAAAACGATTTTGAAGCCATTTTTATGAATCGAAGGTCTGTCCGAGCTTATGCAGACAGGCCGATAGAAGATAGAATCAAAGAGCAGATTCTTGCTGCCGCGATGCGTGCCCCTACGGCAGGCAATCTGATGCTCTATTCCATTGTGGAAATCGACGATTTGGAACTCAAGAAAACGCTTGCCCAAACCTGCGACCATCAGCCTTTTATAGCGAGGGCTCCCTGGGTCCTCGTGTTTGTTGCCGACTATGCAAGAATAATGGCCTGGTATGCTGAGCAGGGTGTTCCGGAGCTGTGCGCAAAGCATGGAAAGGCAATGGAAAGGCCGCGCGAGGCGGACCTCCTGCTTGCGTGCTGCGATGCCCTTATTGCGGCGCAGACTGCCGCGATCGCAGCGCAGGCGCTCGGTTTGGGTTCCTGCTACGTGGGCGACATCATGGAGCAATGGGAGACCCACCGCCAACTCTTGGGCCTCCCGCGCTACACCTTCCCCATAACGATGCTCTGCCTTGGCTATCCCACCGAGCAGCAGCGGACGCGCGCCCAAACCGAGCGCCTGCCCAAAACGCTCATCGTACATCACAACCAATACCAAGTACCGTCCGAAGACGGCCTTGCCACCATGTACCCGGAAGCGGGGCAATCTCTTTACGAAAGAAAGTTTGGCGCAGCCTTCAGCCTCGAGATGCGAAGAAGCGTTTCCCGCATGCTCGAAGACTGGAAGTGAGCGCCAGGAAGTGAGCGCCAGGAACACTGCAACCCAAGGGGCTTACAACCAAAAGTGCCCAGTCGCGCGGCTTGAAGTGCGAATCTGTGGCCGGTTTCAGGTGCCCAGTCGCGCGGCTTGAAGTGCGAATCTGTGGCCGGTTTAAGTGCCAATGTGTGGCCGGTCTCAAGTGCCAACATGTGGCCTGCTCTGGCCAATACGTGAGCTGCTTGGTATCAATACGCCGAAAGAATCTCCAACACCTTGTCCTTGCCAAGCGTCTTTAGGAAGCCCGCAAGGCGAGGTCCCTGGTCTTTGCCGATAAGCGCCTGGTACGCGGCCTTGAACATTATCTTGCTGTCTACACCGCTGTCTTGGGCCGCCTTGTAAATGGCTTCAGCCACGAATTTTTCGTCGGCAAAGGAATCGAGTTTGGCAACCACGTCGTCGCGCAGGTGCCGCACTGCATTGATTTCCGCCTCGCTAAGCTCCGCCTTTTCCCCTGGGGTCCTGACTGAGAAGCGGAAATCCTCCGGCGCACACTCTTCGATCCAATACCACGCGCAATTTGCACGCTGTCGAATGAGCGCCTCCTGTTCGGCGGTGAGCGGCGGAAACTCCTTAAGGACTCTCTCCACATCGCCCTGGTGAATGAGCAGCAGATTGCAAAGATGCCTAAACGGCACTTGGTAGGGGGCCTCGCTCGGCACCTTCTGGACCTGAGAAAGTTCGTAGATGCGGGACTCACGCACGCGAGTTTCCTCATCCTTGGCTTTTTCCGTTCCCCAGTAGATTCGCTCGGTCTTGTCGTAATCTTCGTAGATCTTTATGACATCCAAGTCAAAGCTGATGACAAATTCAGTGTT
>JBDKTP010000016.1:0-3562 GCA_039680115.1 Rectinema sp. | reverse complement strand
GAAGGGGCAAAATCGCTGGTTCGTTCCTGCGTTCAGAACCCTACGCCCGGCATGAAAATCCACACCGCCAGTGCACGTGTCTTGAGAGCGCGCAAGACCTCGCTCGAATTGCTGCTTGCAAACCATCCGACTGACTGCCTTTCTTGTATTCGTAGCGGCACCTGCGAACTGCGCAAGTTGGCCGAATCGCTCAACGTTCGTTCGGACCACTATCCAAAACTCAAGGCTTTTGGACCGCCTGATACGACGTCCGAGGGTTTGGTGCGGGACGACTCAAAATGTATTCTGTGCGGACGCTGTGTAGCTGTCTGCTCAGAAACGCAGACTGTCAACGCTATAGCCTTTTCTGGTAGGGGCGCCAGGACAAGGGTGACGACCTTTATGGACAAGGGCCTTGCCAATAGTCCCTGTGTTCAATGCGGCCAGTGTTCAGTAGTGTGTCCGACGGCGGCAATAGCGGAAAAAGACCAGTCGCAGGAAGTATTTGCGGCAATCGGAGATCCCAATCTTGCCGTGGTAGTTCAAACCGCACCCGCAATTCGTGCATCCCTGGGAGAAGCACTCGGAATGGCCCCCGGAACGCTTGTCACCGGTAAAATGGTAGCTGCACTGCGAAGGCTCGGCTTTAGCAAGGTCTTTGACACGCAGTTCGCGGCTGACCTCACCATTATGGAAGAAGGAACGGAGCTTATCCAAAGGCTACAAAACAATGGCGTCTTGCCGATGGTAACATCCTGTTCACCTGGCTGGATAAACTTTATCGAGACCTTCTACCCTCCTCTCTTAGGGCATTTGTCTACATGCAAAAGCCCCCAACAAATGTTCGGAGCGGTAGCCAAAACATACTATGCAAAAGTTGCAAACATTGCGCCAGAAAAGATGCGTGTGGTTTCCATCATGCCTTGTACCGCAAAAAAGGGAGAGGCCAAGAGGCCGGAAATGAGTGCGGCAAACCGCTGGTGGACGGAACAACAACATCTGGAGGCACAGGCACTTAAGGCGCCTAATGCCGGATACCAGGAAGCCTACCATGACGTCGACTGGGCGCTCACCACAAGAGAGCTTGCACGCATGATCAGGCTTGCCGGCATCGATATTGCGGCGTTGCCGGACGAAGCGTTCGATAACCCATTGGGAGAATCGACCGGTGCTGCAACTATTTTTGGTACCACGGGCGGCGTGATGGAAGCTGCGTTGCGTACTGTATATGAAATCCTCGAGGGCAAGCCTTTGGAAAACCTCGGTTTTTCGCCAGTGCGTGGGCTTTCCGGGATCAAGAGCGCAGAGGTCTCTGTCGGAGGCAAGACACTGCACGTGGCGGTTGCACATACGCTCAAGAATGCAAGGATTCTCCTGGACGAGATTGTGGCCGGCACAAGTCCTTACCAGTTTATCGAGGTGATGAGTTGTCCGGGCGGATGCATTGGTGGTGGCGGACAACCTGTGCTCCCTGACTTAGAACGCAAGCTCGCACGCAACGCCTCGCTCTATAAGGAGGACCTGCGCCTGCCAGTAAGAAAATCGCACGAAAATCATGACGTTCAAAGACTGTATACAGACTTTTTGGGTAACCCGGGAAGCCATGTTGCACACGAACTCTTGCACACAACCTACAAAGAGCGGCCCTTCTAGGGGTTTGGGGAAGACTAGGAATTCCAGCACCCTAAGAGCTGAAAACTTGTGGATCAGTGAAAAGGAATGAGGAAGATTTTTGCATCGACACGGCGCGACCATCTTTACAAAAATTGCGTTGTGGGATAATAAAGCGTCGTGAAAATTAAGGCAGTGGCGTTTGACTTTGATGGCACGCTTTACCCCGAGCGTAGCTTGTACATTCGGTCGGCAGCTCTAGCATTGCGTAATCCGCGCTTTCTGTGGGCTTACCAGAAGGCGCGCTCGCAGCTACGTGTTGCCAAACCAGCCTCAATTCCTGTAAATCTGCAGTACGATTCCTACGCACAGTGCGATATTTCCATGCAGAGTGCACGAAAATGGCGGTGGGAAGGGTTTGAGGAAAAGCGAAGTACGCTGGAGGCGTTTAGGCGGGAACAAGCAACGCTTATTGGCCAGACGATGGGGCTGGACGAAGCCAGCGCCGAGGTTCTCGCGAACCAGGTCATCTATGGCGCACTTGAAAAGGCCTTTGTGCATATTGAGCCATATCGGGGGATAAAAGCCTGTCTCGAGGCACTCAAACGTCAGAATTTGCAGTTGGCCGTGCTTTCGGACCTGCCTCCATGGGAGAAACTTAGGGCTTTAGGTTTGGACAGTTATTTCGATCTTGTGTTGTGCTCCGAATGTTCAGGCCGACTTAAGCCGGACTCACGGGCTTTCAGTTTTCTCTCAGAACGACTTGGCCTTGATCCCGCAGAAATCCTCTATGTCGGTAACAATTGGGGAAACGACATAGAAGGCGCCAAGAAAGCCGGATTGCACACTGCATTTTTTGGACGACATCCAAGACGAAAAAACACCGCAGATTTCTCTTTTCATGATTGGAAGAGCCTGACCAGTTGGGTACTCGGGGCGCAAGAGCCAGTACGCAAGGCCATAAATGAGTAAATGCCGTTTGCAGGGCAGGCACAAAACAAGACTGCAAATCCGCTAGAAAAAACAAAACGTAAGAAGCGTTTAAAGAGTAAAGACCTCACCACATGAGGCGAACTCGAGCGTACCATAAGGGAATTTTCGATGTTTTTCTGGCATTTCGCGTGAAACATGGGTGGCGACAAGCGAGGTCTCCTGTCCTACAAGGGGCAAGAGATAATTCGCAACCTCCTCAGGACTCAAGTGTACGCTACCAAAACCCTCGCCGTTGCAGTCGCAGAGCAAGAGGCGAGGCCCTTGAAGCGCCAGCGCTTTGAGTGCGGGGTCCCAGCGCGTATCCGAGGTTGCTACAAAAAGCGGCTTGAGATCCTCGTTTCCCTCTCCTGAGAGAATCGAATAAGTCTCTACGGTATGGGCACTTCTTGTGAATCGCATCCAGGATCCATCCGCCCACTCCAAATGCGTAGTGGCATCGATCTCTCGAAAGACAATATTCTCAAGGCACCAATCGACATAGGGATGATCCGGGGCTATGGCCAGGCTGAGAATTTCCTGGACCTTGGACCGAAGCTGAGCTGGACCTGCAATCGTCAGAGTTTTAGCTGCATCTGAACCTTTATGCGTCTCCCCGTCTTTGCATTTTTCGTATTTGCCGTTTTTGTGCTTTTCGTAGTACTGAAAAAGCAGAAAGGGCAAACCAAAATAGTGATCCCCATGATAGTGTGTCAGAACGATGGTATCGATGTCGTCAAAGTTGACCGATTCCTGATACAAAGACTGAAGGATATCTGGCGGAGCGTCGACCAAAACATGATCATTTATCAAGAATGAATTGAAGGGAAGCCCAATATTGCCAAACCCACCTATACCTAAAATCTTGACTTTCATTGGCCGCCCCCAAAAAGCTCAGTCGCGCCACACATCGTCAACAAGCACTTGCGACCTGAGGTAGTCCAAATCCGCATCCATCGCCGAACAGCCAATGTGCTCACCCGCTTGCACGACGGCTTCCTTG
>JBDKTP010000015.1:0-2173 GCA_039680115.1 Rectinema sp. | reverse complement strand
ACGGCTTTCCCCTCTGGTTTAGAATCCTGGACCTCGCAATTATCGCCCTCATTGTAGGGAGCATGTTTGTGTCTGAACTTGCCCCAGGCGTCATGGCGTGGGTACTGGTTGCGTTGCTCGCCGTGGGTTCGTTGTTCGAGGAGCGCTGGACTGTCCGACCAGACCAGCGGTGTATCGAACATCGCGTTGGAGTCTATCCCATTTTGCGCAAGAGCAAGATCGAATTTGATTCCATTGTGCGCTTCAGCATCGACATGTTTGCGCGCGGTACCATCCCCGGATCCGAAGATGAGGCAGCAGTCAAGCAGAGGGGCTTCAGCATGCTTTACGACAAGCAGCCAACTGAAGATGTTGGGCGCGTGGCCCGGCCATCCACCTACAAAAAACCTTATGCAACGCTCCTCATCGTTACAAAAGACGATGCAACCTACCTGGTCGATACACAACCTGCCAAGCGGGCTACGCACCTGCTCGAGGCAGGCACCCAGCTCGCCAAGGCCTGCGGCTTCGTGCTGCAAGAGCAAGAGAACAAGCAATAGCTCTCCAATCAGCGTATTTTGGTCATATTTGACAGATTTGTCAGGCCATGTGATAATAACAAAAGTAACTGAAAACGTTTTTATACTGAATGCCAAAACGCGATACAACGCTGTCCAGACGCTGTCTTGCGGCCATTCAATGAGCATTTCACCATTTATAAGTAGGAGTAAGATATGGCAAAACCAATCGTTATCGGAATCGTCGGAGCAGGGAGAATCGGAAAGCTCCATGCTGCAAACGTCATGTACTATATGCCCAATGCAAAGCTCAAAACCATCGCGGACACGAACCTGACACCCGAAATGGAAGACTGGGCCAAGAATCTTGGCATTCCTCACGTTTCGAAAAACCCTGAAGACATTTTTACAGATCCGGAAATCCAGGTCGTGATGATCTGCTCGTCCACCAATACACACGCCGACTTTATTATCCGCGCCGCTGAGGCAAAGAAGCACATTTTCTGCGAAAAACCGATCGACCTGACCACCAAAAAGGTCGTCGCTGCGCTCGATGCAGTTAAGAAAGCGGGTGTCCAGCTTCAAGTCGGCTTCAATCGCCGCTTTGACCACAATTTTGCGCGCATTCATGAGCTTGTGAAGTCCGGCAGCGTGGGCGAGCCTCAGCTTATAAAGATCACGTCGCGGGACCCGGCTCCACCTTCCCCCGAGTATGTGGCCGTGTCCGGCGGAATCTTCCTTGACATGACCATTCACGACTTCGACATGGCGCGCTTCCAGGCGGGCAGCGAAGCAGTCGAAGTGTACGCAAAAGGCGCAGTGCTCGTCGATCCCGCGATCGGCAAGGCAGGCGACGTGGACACGGCGCTTGTTACGCTCACCTTTGCCAATGGCGCTTTGGGCGTGATCGACAATTCACGCAAGGCTGTGTACGGCTACGACCAGCGCGTCGAGGTGTTCGGCTCGAAGGGCGCAGCAATTGCAGAGAACGACACACCCAGCAATGTCAAATTGTATTCGGAAAGCGGCGTCGAGGGAGACAAGCCGCTCTATTTCTTCCTGGAACGCTACAAAGACGCTTTCATAAGCGAAATGAAGGCTTTCCTGGACGCCATAGAGACGGGCAAGACCACACCGGTGACCGGGAACGACGGACTGCAGGACTTGGTTATCGGGCTTGCGGCCAAAAAATCGCTCGCGGAGGGAAGACCGGTGAAAATCTCGGAGATAGAGATCGGCTAAGATTATGCAAATCAAACATCCAGAACCCTACGCAAAGGGCTACGAACTATTAGTCTCGCGCGACGGGCCAAACGCCGACATGCTGATGGACTACGCGCATCTTTCGATCCAAGCGGGCGAGAGTTGGAGGTCGAGTAGCGCTCATGAACGCAAAGGGGCAGAAGGCTCAGGCGAGCGGACCAAAAACGACGGCCCCAGTATAAACGACGAACGGGCGTTCCTGCTCGCACGCGGGACCGTGGAATTCACGTGGAAACTTGAGGGGAGTAGCCAGCCTGGAGGCAATAATGCCCAGGGCGAGGCGCACCTCGGAAGAGCCACGGCAAGCAGATCGAATCTTTTTGACGAGAGCCCAGCAGTCTTAAGCGTGCCGGCTGGCGTCGAGGTAGAGATCCGCGCCCTCCCAGACAATGGCAACCGACATGGTGACGGCG
>JBDKTP010000014.1:0-3672 GCA_039680115.1 Rectinema sp. | reverse complement strand
TTTATCAGTTTTAGAATACTGGACTTTGCCGATCTCACTGTGGAAGGGTCCTTCCCCGCAGGAGCAGCCGCCGGTGCAGTGGTGGCTTCCAGCATGAACCTGTCGCCAAACCCTCTCGTCAAGGCGCTTGCAGTGCCTGCGGGTTTGTTGGCAGGCTTTGTTGCGGGCGGCGTCGCGGGCCTCGCGACTGCCGAGGTGTACCATAGGCTCAAAACACCGCCACTCCTTGCGGGCATTGTCACCATGACCGGCTTTTATTCCATCAATCTGAGAATTTTGGGCGGGAAGCCGAACCTTCCCCTTATCACGAACAACCCGATGCTCAATCTGGCTCACTCTCTTCTGGGTGGCCTTGTGCCGCAGGAGTGGTCGCTCTTTGCTGCGTGTGTGTTGGTCTGCCTTGTGCTCTTTGGTTTACTCGATCTTTTTTTCCACACCGAAATTGGCATTGCGATGGGCGCACTTGGGGACAACGAAAACGCGGTAATTCAGGCGGGTATCCAGCCCAACCGCCTGCGCACCCTGGGTCTTGTCCTTGCCAATGCGCTGCCCGGGCTTTCAGGAGCCATGGCGGCGGCGTATCAGGGCTTTGCCGATGTCAATCTGGGTCAGGGCGTCGTGGCGGCGGGGCTCGCAACGGTCATGTTGGGCGAGCTCATCGTTCACTCGCAGTTCATAAGTCTTCAACTGGCCCGCGTGTTTCTTGGCTCGATTCTTTTCCGCGCCCTTATGTACGCTGCTCGATCCTGGGGCTACGTGGCTGGTATTACACCGAACGATTTGAGGCTGCTCACTTCGCTTCTCATTATCATTTCTGTGAGCCTTTCCCGCCTTGGAAGGAAACGTCGATGATACGCGTAGAAAACATCGTGGTGAGCTTCGATCTTGGCGGCGGGCAGGAACACCTTGTGCTGGACAATCTTTCGCTGGAAGTCGAGCAGGGCCAAACAGTGTCGATCATCGGCTCGAACGGCGCAGGCAAAAGTACCCTCTTAAATGCGATTGCCGGCACAGTACCCCTGAGGGCCGGGCGCATTCACCTGGACGGGAAAGACGTGACATCCTGGCCCGAGTGGCAGCGGGCGATGTATGTCGGCCGGGTGCGGCAAGACCCCATGGCAGGTACCGCAGGCGAGATGACAGTCTTGGACAACCTTGCCCTTGCCTCCCGCAAAGGTCCGCGGCGTTTTAGAATTGCGACACCTGCAAGATTTGTCCGCGAGATGGAAGCAAAGCTTGGCAATCTCGGCATGGGGCTGGAAAGCCGCCTGCACGAGAACGTTTCCAGGCTTTCTGGTGGCCAACGGCAGGCCCTCACCCTGTTTATGGCGGTGCTGTCGCAGCCCACGGTGCTCCTCCTTGATGAACACACCGCGGCCCTGGATCCTGCTAATGCCGAAATGATCGATGCGCTGACGCGCCGCTTTATCGAGGAATATCACCTTACGACGCTCATTGTCACGCACGACATGAAGCGCGCCCTGCAGCAGGCAAACCGCGTGGTGATGATGCACGAAGGCCAGATAATCGCCGACTTGAGTGGCGACGAAAAAAAGAATATGGATGTGGCAGGCCTCGTGCAGCTCTTCAAAACCGCGCGCGGCGAGGACTATACCGAAGACCGTGACCTTCTGATTTAGTCTCTGTTCTTCTCTTCGCCTCAGGTCTTTCGTTTTGAACCTCCTTGGACTAGACTTGAGGAAAGAACGAGTGTCTTACGGGAGGTGTGCATGGAATCATCGTACAGCGCTATTTTCTCTAACCTGGCCAAGGCCTGCGAAAAACAGCTCCGAACCACCGAGGCTGGACTTCTCTGGGAAGTATCTCGCTATTTTGAAAAGAATAACAGTGAATCAGAGCCGATTGTGGACCTCAAGGGCCTTTCCGATGCTCTTGCCCTAGATGACAAAGAACACTTTCCGGATCTTCAAGCAACAGCGCAAGAAGCAGCAGATCGGGGTGCGCTTCGCATGGGGGTGTGGGGAGCCAAGGTCAACACGATAGAAAAAACGGTGACTGACCGCTACCTCAAGGTGGGCGATGCACTTCTTGAAGGCAAATCGATTTTTGTCTGCGAAGCCTGTGGTTTTATTTTTATCGGTCAGGAAGCGCCGGAGATCTGCCCTGTGTGCAAAGCGCCACAGAGCCGCTTTTCAAAGATCGCTTAAGGAGGTGGACAATGCACGCAGCAAGAAACTTACGCCTATGCACAAAGGACTGTGTATGTCTTTTTGTCTGCCCAACCAAGGCAACCGACACAGAGAACGGGCAGATTGACTTTTCCAAGTGCCTTGACGGATGCAGGCTCTGCGTCGATGCCTGCCCGTCGCATGCGCTCTATCTTGTGGAAGGAAACTATGCGGAGCCCGCGGATAAACCGCCGGCCGTTGCCGAAAAGCTGTTTGCCCTGTTGGACCGGAAAACCGAGGAAGAACAAGCGGTTGCCCAAATGCTCCAGAAGAGCCTTGAAGCTGACCAAAAGGCCTCGGCGCAGACCCTCGTGCTCAAAGCTCTGCAGAAATCCTTGAGAATTGTGGCCGAAGATGCGGCGCGCGAGGCCGCATACATGCTCCCCCAAAGTGAGCAGGTCAGGTCGCTCATTAAGCAACTTCTAGAGCAGAAGCCCGCCCAGGCTCCGAGTGCCCCTGGTTTTCCGGAGAATGAGTTGCGTCAACTACTGTCGATGCTTTAGGCCAATTGGTCGTCCAGCCAGTTTCGAACGTCGCGTTGCACTTCGTCGCGGTTGATCTCGTTTAGGACCTCGTGCCTCGCGCCGGGGTAAACGATGAGTTTGACGTCCTCAATGCCGAGCTCCTTATAGCGGTCAAAAAGGACCTTAACGCCATTGTTCGCTCCAACAGGGTCCTTCTCACCAGCAATAATCAGCACGGGCAGCTTCTTGGGTATAGATTCCTGATTCTTGGGATCGAGGAACTCCCACATGCCGCGGGCCATGTCGTACAACATACCATTGGAGAACGCGAAGCCACACCACGGATCGTCGATGTACTTCTTGACTTCTTCTTCGTCGCGCGAGAGCCAGTCAAAAGGTGTCTTTACAGGGGCGAACGCCGCGTTCATGCTGTCGAAAAGGCCAGGCCCTTCGGGATACTTGTCCCTCGATGCCCCTTGAGCAGCTTGTGCAAACATAGGTTCCGCTTCTTTTGGGATCACAGCGAGGCCTGTTGTACCGGAGAGCACGACGCCCTTTAGTTCTGAGCCCCACAATTCGATATAGCGCTGTGAGATAAAAGAACCCATGCTGTGGCCAAACAAGAAAACGGGCAGGCCAGGATTCTCCTGTTTGATACTCTGCGTCAGCTGGTGCTCGTCGTTTACCATTCCATTCCAGCTGTCCACTCCGCCAATTCCGGCTTTGGAGAGCTCCTTGGCCGTCTTCCCGTGACCGCGGTGATCATCGGCGTAAACCGCATAGCCTGCCTGATTCAGGAATTTGGCAAACCGCTCATAGCGCAGTGCGTGTTCCGCCATGCCGTGCACCACTTGTACCACAGCCTTTGGCTTTTCTTTTTCCGGGAACCACTTGTACACAAAAATCTCAAAGCCGTCCTGGTCTTTGAAAGTAAACGTACCGTTGCTCATTAAAACCTCCTAAGAGTGTAACTAAATAATCATATCATGGAATGCTTTTCCGAGCAGTCGTATTTTGTC
>JBDKTP010000013.1:0-20089 GCA_039680115.1 Rectinema sp. | reverse complement strand
ATAATCTCTCTAAGACACGCGCGATGATGCCTATTGCTTCTTGGAGATCCTGTTCCGATATGACGAGTGGTGGTGCAAAGCGGATGATGTTGCCGTGTGTTTGCTTTGCAAGAAGGCCGTTGTCTTTTAATGCCATGCAAACGTCCCACGCTTCAAAGTTCTTTTCAAAGACCACAGCATTCAGTAAGCCCTTGCCTCGCACGAGTTCCATTTTCGAACAATGAATCGAACCAACTTCCTTGCGGAAGATTTTGCCAAGTTCAAAGGCTCTTTCGTCCAAATGCTCGTTCTCCAGAACCTCGATCGCAGCCATACCGACCGCCCCTGCCAGCGGGTTCCCGCCAAACGTGGAACCATGGGTTCCGGGCGTAAAGACATCCATCACTGCGTGGTCGGCCACAATACCGGAAATGGGCATTATCCCACCTCCGAGCGCCTTGCCTACGCAAATGATATCTGGTCGTGCATCCTCATATTGCCATGCAAAGCGTTTGCCAGTCCGACAAAAACCTGTTTGAACTTCATCGCAGAGAAAGAGAATTCCATGCCGGTCGCAAATCTGTCGTACTGCGGCAAGGTATCCCTCAGGAGGTACAACGACACCGGCCTCACCTTGGATAGGCTCAATACAGACGGCAACAGTATTCTCATTCACTGCTTTTTCAATGGCTTCGGCATTGCAGTAGGGTACTTTGACAAAACCGGGTACATAGGGACCGTAGTTTATGTAGGAATCTGGATCGTTCGACATCGAGATGGTTGCAATGGTCCTGCCATGGAAATTCCCTTCCGCGCAGATTATCTCCTGTTTGCCATTAGGAACTTTCTTGACCTCGACTCCCCATCGTCGCGCTGTCTTTAGAGCAGTTTCTACGGCTTCTGCCCCTGTATTCATGGGCAAGGCAGCCTCGTACCCTGTGTAATCGCAGAGTTTCTTGAGGAAAGGTCCCATTTTGTCGTTGTGAAAGGCTCGAGAAGTGAGCGTGACACGTTCAAGCTGATCTTTGGCCGCTTGAACAATATGCGGATGCAAATGTCCCTGATTTACAGCAGAATATGCCGAAAGAAAATCAAAATACGTCTTACCTTCAGGGTCTGTGACCTTGCAACCGCTGGCTTGGGATATTACGACGGGCAGTGGGTGATAATTGTGTGCCCCGTACATCTCGTCCAGGGCGATATAGTCCTGGGACTTCATACTTGAACCTCCTTTTCACACGACAAACATCGGTTGAATCTCTGTTTGACGCTAGATTTGCACTTACCTTTACACTATACACCAGGAAACAGGCGATGGGAAGTATGAAATGCTAATTTTATTCACCATAAATAATTATGCATAACGATGCATAAAAAGCTCACTTAATCTAATTCTTCACAGTGGACTTTTTCATCTCGAAACTTATCTGCGACCTCGCTGCGAATTGCTCAAATCCTAGCTGCACAAGTGTGTCTAACAGTTCGGCGTAACTCAGGCCGCCTGCTTCGCACATCATTGGGAACATCGATATACTTGTAAAACCCGGTATTGTGTTGACTTCATTCAGCATGACTTTTCCCGTTATTTTGTCGATAAAGAGGTCAACGCGCGCCATACCGGAAAGGCAACAGGCTCTGTAGGCTTGAATCGCGAGTGTTTGAACTAGCTCACTCTGCTGAGGAGTAAGAGCGGCTGGTATCTTGAGCTCAGCTCCGTTCGGATCGATGTATTTTGCGGAGTAATCGTAGAATTCGTGCGAAGGAATAACCTCACCGGGAGCAAAGGAGCGGGGCGTCTCGTTGCCGAGCACTGCGCACTCAATTTCCCTAGCAGCGATGAATTCCTCGACGAGAACCTTTTGGTCATATAAGAAGGCATGATCCAGGGCCGCAGGTAAGTCGGCTGGCGAGTTTACTTTTGAGCTGCCGACGGACGATCCTGCACAGGCGGGCTTTACAAAACAAGGCCAACCCAACCGGGCGCTTATTTTGCGGCTGATGGCAGAGATATCGTGGGTGGACTTCCAGTCTGCATGATGTAAAGTGATAAAGTCTGTCACTGGCAGGCCAGCACGGATCCAGAGATCTTTGGCCACTTCCTTGTCCATCCCGATGGCTGAACCCAGGACTCCCGCACCTACATAGGGCAAGTTGGCACATTCCAAAAGTCCCTGTACAGTGCCATCTTCTCCAAAAGTACCGTGTAAGGCCGGAAAAACAATGTCGCATTTCAGCGGCTCCAAAGTTCCATCTGCGCGAAGTGCGGTCAGCCCTTGGCCAGGATGCACAAAAACCGGCCTTCCGTCCACAATGGGCGGGAATCCCGGCATCGTCATGGCCTCTGGATCGTCCTCGTAAGGGGCTTCCTCATGATGTTGCGAAGTGGACCGTGGCTTAGACGGTTTTTTCGTCTGCACCTGTGAGGCAAGACTTGGGTCCTGCAGAAGCCACTGACCACTCTTTGTAATGCCGATCAGCACAATCTCGTACTTGCCAGGATCGAGGTTCTTGGCAATGCTGGCAGCCGAGACCAGGGAGACTTCATGTTCTCCAGATTTGCCACCATAAAGTATTGCAATTCTTGTCATGATCATTCCTTATTTGATTAGGATCAAAAAGTTTCCAATTATCCTGCCTATACTGCCTGCGTAGAGCTGCGTTTTGTGTAACCCAGCTCCGCAAGTGCCTTTATCGTCTCGGTTTCTTCGTCGTAGGGCATTACATGGTCTTTGTAGATTATCGAGTTTTCGTGCCCCTTGCCCAAAAGGAGCACAAGATCGTCTTTGGCAGCAAGGCTGAATGCCTTGCGGATGGCTGTGGGACGATCCGGTATTAGGAAAAGCTGCTCTCCCCGGCGCAAGTTTGGACAGCCGGCGGCGATCTCCTCAAGAAGCTGCATTGGGTCTTCGCCGCGCGGATCTTCGTCGGCTAGAATCAGAATGTCGCAGAATTGCGCTGCAATCCGAGCCTGTTGTGGACGTTTTTCTGTGTCGCGCTCGCCTGCAGAACCAAAGAGGCAGATGATTTTGCCCTGAATGCGCTGACGCAAGGGCGGTAGGATCGCTTGGAAAGAGGAAGGCGTATGTGCATAGTCAATAATGAGTTCAAATGGCTGGCCAAAATCGATTCTCGTCATGCGCCCCTTGACCGGCTTTAGCTGCTGTAAAGCGGGCACAATGTTCTGCCAGGCCACACCGGTGGCCAAGGCGACAGCTTCTATAGCTGCGAGGCAATTGCCCACGTTGTACTCTCCTGGGAGATTCATGCGTGCTGGAACGATGACCGTAGAGGTGGTCGCTCCCTTTCCCATCTGTGCGTGAGACAAATCGTGTGCCGTATCTTGCGCGTTCTTTATTGTGGATTCGAGATCCTCAAGCGTTGCGGGTCCCTCGATTTTGAAACTGGAGCCGATTGCGTCCGACATAATATCGAATGCGCGCAAGTCGGAGATAGCAGGCATGTCAACATTGGTCGCCGCAATAACTACCTCAGAAGTCTCCTTGGATGCCGTCATGTTTGCGTTGGAGATAACTTTGAAACCAATGACTGGCTTTTGCGTGGCGTTGCGGAAGTATTCTGCACTTGGGTCGTCTTCGTTGACGACACCCGCAGAAGGGATGACTACCTGTCTGCCTCTAATGTTTTTTCTATGATCGTGCTGGTCTAGCTTTCTAAAGAGATTGGCTTTATCAAACCGATATTGCTCCCATGTGCCATGAAATTCCAGGTGCTCATGGCGCACATTCGTCATTACACCGATGTCGAAAAGTACATCGGCCAGCCTCCCCGTACGCGCACTCAGGCCGTGACTGGAAGCCTCTACCACGGCGTATTCCAAACCGGAATCCCGCATGGCGGCAAGCTGAGCCTGGACAGTCGTCGCTTCTGGCGTGGTCTGGTGCTCAGGGTTCGGTTTTTGGCCATCGCCAAGATCGGCCATAACTGTAGAAAAAAAACCTGCCTTTTTCCCTAACAATGTGAGCAATTGGTAGATTAGAAAAACAGTTGTGCTCTTGCCTTCGGTTCCGGTGACACCGATAACGGCAAGAGACCGCGAAGGTTCGCCGTAAAAAGCAGCGGCAACCGGACTCATGGCGAGCCGAGCATCGCTGACCTTGATATAGACAACGCCCGGGCTGTATTCGGTAATTTCGTGATCATAAATGACAGCGCTTGCGCCGCGCTGGATGGCTGCACCGATAAAGTTGTGTCCATCCGTATGGTAGCCAGGAAATGCAAAAAACAGGTAACCGGGCTGGATTTCTCTTGAATCGTAGCTCAATCCATCGATTTGGCAGGCTGGCTCGCTTTCCATGCCCCGAGAAGCGAGGATTTTTATATTGGAAAGCAATGCTGAAAGAAGCTTACTCATTTTGATGCAAGCGTAGCACGGAGCAGGTAGTTTTTTCAATGCGCCCTTACGCAGCAAGATCCTTATACAACAGGCTCCTTGTCGCCCAATTCCACCATTGGATGCCGGTGGCGATCAGAATGGCGCGAAACCTCTTAAAAGGCATTTGCAGCAGTGGCAGGCGCTCTGGGGAACCACCAGGTGCTTGCTTCTTCTCTGGTGGAGGCGATATCATTTAATCATGTTTTTTACACGCGTCGAGGGAGACTTTGCCGCAGCGCACCAACTTGTCCACTTTCATGGGAAGTGCGAGCGGTTGCACGGACACAATTACCGAGTGCGAGTGTGGGCACGGGGCGACAGCTTAGGCGAAGGTGGAATGCTTGTGGACTTCGGGGTGCTCAAAAAGGCTCTGGCCGAGGTGCTCTTGCAGCTGGATCACTACAATTTGAACGATAATCCATACTTTGCCGATGATCCTAGTGCAGAGCGAATTGCCTTATATATTTTTGAAGGTATTAAGCGCAACCATCCCGAATTGCCTTTGGCAGCAGTAGATGTGTACGAAAATGTAGGATCTATGGCGAGGTATTGCCCGGACGGTTCGGTGTTCTAATTCGATTTTGACCAGATTCTAATTAGAAACACATAATTTATTACCTAATAATTACTTGATATCTTTGTAGGATTGTCTCTGCCCAAAGCATTTACACGAACTGCTGGCAAAACATTGAATGTTTGCACGATTTCGTCAAGGAAGGCTCCCAGATTGATTTTGTTCCCTGCAACAAAATCGAATGAAACAGTGTTGAGCTGCTGCTGAATGGTAGCGTAGAAAAAAAGCCGCTTGCCCCGTTGAGACGGAGAGAATTGATAATGTAAACCAGCCTCTGTGCCTCTCACCATCCTCGTCTTAGTGTAGTTGAGCGCAAGCGAGTCGAAAAACCTTTCGGCTCGTGTGGCAACCAGATCCAGTGGGAGGTCAGGCAGATCTATAGACGCCTCTATTTCACGCGGTTGTGCAAATTCACGCGGGTTCTCAAACGGACCGAGAGACTTGATCGAAGCCCCAAAATCCCGCATTGGCTCCCTAATGGTCAGCCCCTTGGGCTTTTGGGAACGTGCCTCGGCTCCATTGGCACTAATACTCTGGATCGCTGTGGTGGCTATGCTTGGTACAGTTTCAAGAATTTTTCTCAGTGTGGCATCGTCCGGGCCATAAAAGGCAAAAATCGATACGCCAAACCTGCCTTGGTTCTGCCTCACGATGTCGCCAAAAGCCTGATTGGTACCGTAGAGACTTTCTGCAACCCTAAACACGATGCGCTCTAGCCCAGGTACAAGGGCGCAAAGCGTTCTGAGAATCCAGGATTCCCTATAAGCATTGCGGGCAAATGCCAGCTCATACGGAAGTTTTATCTCTGCAAAAACTGGCGTAAATGCTGCTTTGGCTGCAACTAGCCTCGCAAGATTTGCAGAGTAGTTTGCAGAAGTGGGTAAAACAAGCCGGTGGCTAGTCATGAATCGTTTCTGGTCTTGAGTCTCACACCCCCCACAGGTGAGACACCTTTTTCCAAGGCAAGGCTCTCTGTCAATAAAGTTTTTTGCTGTGATGAATTGCTGATAAAGCGCTGTCCAGTATTCTTCGCTTTCTACAAAAGCCATTGGCGGTCTAAAGTCCTGCGGTTTTTCGGCAACAAACGCGCTATTGGAGAAAAAGTCTGCTTGGGAATTCCCAAAACGTGTAGGATCTGCATTTTGCGCCGGATTACCCGGATTATCTAGTTGTTCGCAATATTCTTGAAGCGACTTCCAGGCACCTTTCGAGATTTTTGAATCAAAGATGATGCCTTTTGTAGGTGTGGTAACGAGCCAGGGAAGAAGGTTGGCGCCCGCCAAAGAGATAGTCTGATCGACGAAGTATTCTTCTAAGGATGTAGCGGTGCGATACTCTACGCCACTGGCCTCGCAGGCGGTAGCGAGTGCAGAGTCGAGCCCGGAAAGCTTATCACGATCGAAGCCAAGAGGCGCATACTGCAGGGGAGTGAAGGGCAATCGCACCAGAAAACCCGCGGAAACAAGTACGCGTGTAGAGGACATAGTGGCTCTTTTCTTTTCTGCAATGTGACGCACGAATGCCGAAAACTCTTCGAGATCCTGAGCGTCTTCTATTCCTGCGATGATGAAGAACAGTTTGAGTTCCCTAACGTTGTTTATAAGGGCTTTATCCAGACAGGTCTCGATATCTTGATCGCTGATTCCCTTGTGGTAGAAAGACCGCATGCGTGCTGAAACACCTTCGATACCAAAAGTGAAGGATCGTTTACCTGCAGCCAGTTCTGCTTCGAAAAGACCACGTGTCTGCGCAAGTATATCGATCCGTTGACTCATGAAAGAGACATGGGGGAATATGCGATTGAGCTCAAAAAGCAGGTCGAAGATTCTTGCGTGGGTGTTAAAGTTGTAACTGTACACTTCAAGCGTGTCTGCTCCCGTCTTGGCTCTGAGTGCTCTGGCTTCGGCCAGAATTTGCTCAAGACTGCCCTCCTGATAGGGCCTCCGGTCCCAGCCTTCTAAACAGAAGCTACAGTAACCTGGGCAGCCTGCCGTAATGGCTAGTTTTACTTCAAGGGCAGCGTTGCCGTTAAGGACAAGCGGAATCTGGGGCGTAGAAGGGCGCCTTGTTGCGACGGCCTTTTTTGCTTCATCTGCGAGGAGGCAGGGCCAAAAGCCTTGCACCTTTCGTGCCTCAAGAAGGCGTTCTTTTCTTGCTTTTGCACTCAAGTCTACGCGGGCATTAGAACTATGCCCGGTCAAAATTGCGGCCAATGGTCCCACTGCGCCTTCTCCCTCGCCAAAAAAGATGCCATCGACGAAGGAATCTTCGGCTTGCTCAAGACCCTTGCCAGGAGTCTTGTGAGTGTTTCTGTCGGCTGAGAATTTGACGATCGCTCCCATGCAGTTTGCATTGGATCCCCCGATAATAATTATTGGTAGTCCATCTTCGTTCGCACGATTTCGCGAAGACCAATCGAGGGATGAAGTGGAGAACAAATAGGATAGATTGACGAGTTCCAGACCAAAGGCATTGGAGATCATGATGAGGTCAAAATCCGCCGGGGATCTGTGGGACTGTCTACCAAAAAACCAAGGCAGATCGGCCTGGTTCAAGGCGTGCCTATCCGGGGCTGCAGGCAGAAACGCAAAATCGATATATGCGCGCAAAAGCTGCGAACGGGTTTCTGAAAAAAGAACCAAATGGGACGTGGACTGCTCTACGTCTGTCCATGGGGAAAGCCGAACGATAAGGATGTGACTCTCTGCGTCTTCCCAAATGGGGTTTTCAATGTCCAGTGCGACTTCTGGGATTATAATCTGCCCTTCGGACAGGGTATCATATCTGAGCAACTGAGGTTTCTGGCCTTGTTTAGGAATGTGATTGTTTCTTACGGCGATAAGCCTGCTTCTCCATTTCGCCACGTTCGACTTCCGCAAAGAAATCTTCGACGCTTGGCTCGAAAACCTGTCCGCCCGAAAGCATCTTTGTTCTAAATACAAAATGCCTGTCCACGGCTATTCTGGAAAGCTGCTTAATTTCCCAGGCGTCTGCAAGCACAATGCTTACTCCTTTGTGTCCGGCCCGACCGGTTCTGCCCGCGCGATGAATGTACCCTGTCCGTTCCTCCGGAAAATCCAGGCTGAGCACGTGACTAATGTCCGGAATATCCAGCCCACGGGCCCCTAAATCAGTCGTCACAAGGTAGCGGATTTCGCCTTGTGTAAATCGCTCGAGCGCCACGCGCCGGTGTTCCTTTTCTTGTCGTGACACAATCGAATCGACCTTTATCCCAAGACTGTGCAAACGGTCGGCTACATGTTGCACACGTTCGCCTGAAGAAGCAAATACAAGGCATTTGTCGGGGTGTAGTGCCACATCGAGCTTGCGCACAAAGTCGATGCGCTTACGCGCTTCGACGTAGAAAACCCAATGTTCTATGTCCCCAGACAGTACTTCTTCCTCTATTAGGTCTATCGATTCAGGATCGCGAAGATAGTGTGAAGCTGCAAGGCGCACTTTTTCCGGTATGGTAGCAGAAACAAGAACCCGGGTAGCCTTGTCAGCTGCCGCCTCCAGCAACGAAAGGGTGCTCTCTTCGAATTCTGGCGCAAAAAGCCTGTCGGCTTCGTCCAACACAAGGAATTCGAGGTTCCTTGTATGCAAAATGCGCAATCGGACAAGGTCGGCACTCCGGCCTGGCGTACCGATCACTATCTTGGGCTTGCGTTTTAGGGCGGTTTCTTGCCTCGAGATAGGGCTGCCCCCCAGAAGCGTGAAAACAGGGACGTCCATTCCGGCTGCTTCTATAAGCAACCTCGCGTTTTTTTCGATCTGCACAGCGAGTTCTTGTGTAGGAAGGATGATGAGCGCCAAAGGTCCTTCTGCGGCGCCCTTGTCTTTAATAGAATCGAGTATCGGCGCAAGGTAGGCAAAGGTTTTGCCCGTACCGGTCTCGGACTGGATAAAGCAATCTTTTCTCTTGAGTAATTCTGGAATGGCGCTGGCCTGAACTGCCGTTGGCTTTGAAAGATTCAGCTTGGCAAAAGCCAAGTCCAAGTTCTGTCCGAGCCCTAGTGCGCTAAATTCATTCATAGCCTCATCTTTGCACATTCTCGGCAGGTTGCTCAACCCTACCGCCAGCGCAACGATGGTACTCGGCATCGCCGCTTGACTTGTCTCAATGCTCGCTTTTCCGCTATAGTCGTATCCACATGAATCTTGAAGCATTTGTTTTGGGCTGCGGCGGCATGATGCCGTTGCCTTACCGACATCTTACAAGTGTGCTTCTCAGAAGAGAGGGCGAGCTCTTTCTCTTTGACGCGGGGGAGGCCACGCAGATTTCTATCCGCAGGCTCAATCTTCGCTGGAAAAAGATCACTGCCATATTCATCTCGCACATGCATGCCGATCACGTTACGGGTCTTCCGGGAATCCTCATGCTGAATAGCCAGGTGGACCGCGAAGAGCCACTCTACATTTTTGGTCCGCCAAAGATCGCTGAGTATGTCGATCAAAGCAGAAGATCGCTCGATATGTACATAAATTATGAGATCATCGTCAAAGAAATCAATGAGCCCGGTGTGCTTTGGCAGAAGGACGATTTTGCCATTCGTTCTTTTCCTTTAAGGCACACGAAGACTTGTTATGGCTTTACGCTTGAGGAGTGCATGCGTCCCGGTGCCTTCCATCCCGAAAAAGCGACAGAACGAGGGGTCCCCAGAGGTCCACTCTGGTCGGTACTTCAGAGTGGAACACCAGTAACGCTTGCAGATGGAAGCGTCGTTGAGCCTTCTGATGTAATGGGCCTTCCGCGCTCAGGCCGTAAGTTCAGTTATGTTACCGATTCGCTCTACTTTCCTGAGATTGCGCCTCAGGTGGCAAATTCCGATCTTCTCATCTGCGAAGGAATGTTTGAAGATGCGCTTCTTGCCTCTGCAGTCGAAAAGCGGCACATGACTGCCAAGCAGGCCGCAACCATAGCGCGCGACGCTGGAAATGTCAAAAAGCTAGGACTCATCCATTATAGTCCCCGGTATTCCGATGGAGAGCTCAAGGTACTACTCAAAGAGGCTCAGGCAGTCTTCCCTGACACTTTTTTAACGCGGGACAGAATGAATCTCCCTATCGAATATGTAGATTGATAGAGAGTCGCGGTTGCGGCTCAAGGAAAACTATGCCGTTTTGGGCCTAAAGGCCAAGATCTTGGAGTTCCCATCCGAGAAAGCCTTATGGATCGCAGTCGATGCTTCTCTATAGAGTTTGAAAGAATCAATCCTTCTACCCTCACGGGAAGAAATCCCCATAAAGACAGGGGCTTCGCCTTCGATGTCCTTGTAAAGACTCATCGTGGTTGACAGAACGTCCGCAAGGTCCTCGGACAGCTTAAGCGACGCTCCAAGGTCTAAACCGGGCAGAATCACCGCAAAAGCTCCCCTATAGAGCTCAAAAATGTAGTCTTTGGTTCCAAAATAATCCCGAATGGTCGCTGCCAGTGCCGTTGAGAGCGGGTCGGAAGGTCCTGCCACTTCACAATGAACAAGGAGCAAGCTCAGTTCTCCTATTCCGTCATTCTTAGACAGTTCTTCGGTCACCTTGTGTTCGAGGAGCGAATCCGAAAGCGTGAGCGGCATAGGAAAAGCTCGTATGTCATGCCTCTCGGGGCGCTGGCTCGGAGCCGCGGGCTCTTCTTCGTGTACTGGTTCATGTTCCGGGGCAATTGGTTCTTCGGTATGAAATTCGGTATGAATCTCAGGGACTGCCTGTGGAGCTTTTCTTTGATACCTACTGGACCACTCGATCACATCTTCTTCTAGTTTGGCATATCCTTCTTCGTAGCTGACGTTTTCTGGTATTTGTGGCTCCTGCTTACGATCTTCGCCTTGCTGAGATTCAGGCTGTGTCTGAAGTTGGGCCGAAGTTTGGGCAGTCATTTGTGCTGGTTGTTCAGATATTTCTTCGGATTCTTTTTCGGGTTCTTCAATGTCTTCTTCAATTTCTTCTTGAGGCGCTTCTTCAGACGCTTCTGGTGTTTCCAGAACACCCTGCTCAACAAATTCTTCTTCATCAACAACTTGCTGTCCAACGTTTTCTTCTTGGACCACTGCTTTGTCCTGTTGACCCTCATCTTCCTTTTGTTCGTCTTGTTGTTCTTCTTGTTCTTCGTCTTCTTCCAAGACCTGAGGCAACACACCTACGTAAGAGGTTCGAACCGGTTTGGCTGGATTTTTTGCCACTTTCTGATTTCTCTGACGATCCAGAGTACTAAGAGACTGGTTTTGTTCCGCTGAAATCTCAGCATTTTCGTTTTCGTCTATTCTAAGTAGAATTGCTGCTACTGCAAGCAAAAGGCTCCACACCGCTACAATCATCAGCGGAACTTTTACTGCTTCGGAAACATCAGATTTGCTTACGGTCATGTAGAGGGCGTAGAGCGTCATACCATTGTTTAGTGGCGTTTGATAACTGACCGTGCTCCACCTTGGAGCAGAAAAAGTACCAAGGCTTTTGTCGCTGCCGGCAGCGACGATATAGGCAGACTCGGCAGGAATTCTCCAAATCGGATTGTTACTGCTGTCAGTTATTTGTGCGGCAAGCAGATGTTCGCTTCCACGGTAAAGCGCTAAGAGTCGGTTTCTGAGCAAACTGTCGTTCAATTCCTGCTGATCTTGAATGGAGACGAGCGCGTTCCTCAGGATCGAATACTCGGCTCCTGCAGCGTGTTCGCCCGTAGTTTTCGCATCGCCCAGTTTGAAGGTGAAGAGTCCAAACGCAAATATGATAACGCCAATAGTTAGGTAAGCCATTACACGACGCAAGATTCTTCTCATAATCCCTTCCTGATAGCTCTTTGCCAATTCTTTAACATTATCGGATGCTGTGGCTTTCTTCTTGTATGATTTTTGGGGTATAGAGTACTTTTTTCCTCCATAGTGGAGTAAAATAAGTACGCTGCGGTCACAATGTATCGATTCCAAACAAACCGATTCAAAGTAGGGAGGGAAGATACAAGATGAATTCCATTGCGGAAGTAAGAGAGCCGGAGCTGCCTTACGGTTGGTATCCTTCCAGCGCGGCAAAAATACGTGAATTTCTGGACACTTGTGCAAAAGAGTCAACCTATAAGCGCGAGCCTGCCCTGGCGGCTGTCTCGCCTCACGCTGGCTGGTATTTTTCCGGACATATAGCCGCTCAATCTGTCTTGTCGCTCCGAAAGGCTGAGACTGTAGTCATAATCGGAGGGCATCTAGGGCGCAACCATCCCATTTTATACGCTTCCGAGGCAGGTTTTCGTACACCTCTTGGGATCGCAAATGCAGATACCGAGTTGCTAAAAGCGACTTTTGATGAACTTCGTGATTCTGGAGTTCCGCAACCCGAACCAGATGTCTATCCAGACAACAGTGTCGAGGTACTTTTGCCAATGGTCGTGGCCTTACAGCCAGAAGCTCACATCGTGTGGCTTCGATGTCCACCTTCGTATCTTGCCAAGGAACTTGGGAGCGCCTTAGGAAGAGCGGCCAATTTGCTGGACAAAAAAGTCGTTTGCATTGGTTCGAGCGATCTCACGCATTACGGTCCTGCCTACGATTTTGTGCCGGCGGGTATGGGCCCAGCCGCAGTAAAGTGGGTTAGGGAAGTGAACGACAAGGCCTTTGTCGATGCACTCCTTGCCATGGATGGTGATACGGCATTAGCGCTGGCCAACAAAAAGGCCTGTGCATGCTCTGCCGGTGCCGCTGTAGCGGCGATGAGCTTTGCCCTGGAGATGGGTGCTACTCAGGTGGTTCTCAACGCGTACGATACAAGTTTTTCCATTAGAGAGGACGAGTCATTCGTTGGATACGCTTCGGTGTCCTTTTATTGAACTTTCTGATTTCAGATTATTGATGAATAAGCTGCAAGACGCAATCCTTGAATTTTCTGCCCCGATCGAACTCGTTCAAGAACATACCGAAGGATGCGCATCCAGGAGACAGCAGGATAACCCATCCAGGATGAGAAACATCGATGGCCTTTTGCACTGCTTGGCTAAGATCGTCGTAGGGGCCGTACCAGCTTAAGCCCTGTTCAGCCAGCAGAGGCATTAATTTGTCGGTACCGGTTCCGCTCAGCAGGATGATTCTATTCGCCTTTTTGTAGGCAGTTCTTACGGGTTCAAAATCGAGATTCTTGTCTGTACCTCCAGTGATGAGCGTGATAGGTACCTCAAAACTGTCCAGTGCTGCAGCTACGGCCTGAGGAACAGTGGCCGCTGAGTCGTTGTACCACTTTATCCCGTTCGACTCTGCAAACCATTCCAGCCGATGTTCAATGCCTGGAAAAGTCCCCATGGCGGCGGCTATTTTGTCAGCCGGCAAACCACTCGCCTGCAATGCCAAGCCAGCTGCAAGCAGGTTTTTCTTCATGGGTGGGCCTGGAAGCCTTAAGTGGCAGGGTACAATTTCTAAAAGTCCAGCCTGTGGTTTGCTTTCGTTCTGGAACGACAAACCAAAGTTTGAAACGCCGTGCACTCCTGCTTCTGTTGTTTCAAGCCAAGCGCCCAGTTTTCCATGCTCACCGGCGCCATACCAAAGTATCTGTGCACTACTTTCCAATGCAAAGCTCTTTCCCCAATCGGAGTCGTTGTCGCACACTGTATAGTCGTTGCTATCCTGATCTGCGTAAATGAGGCGCTTGTCCGCCACATATTCTTCCATAGATTTATAGTAATTCATGTGGTCAGGCATAATTGCCGTGATAACCGCAACGTTTGGCTTTAGGACATCTTTGCCTCTCATATCGGCAAGTTGCCAGGACGAGAGCTCAAGCACTACTGGGCGCTCAGGCGAGGTTTTTTCCAGGAAACTTAAGGGCGAGATAGTTATGTTGCCGCCAAGCAAGGCTTCAACGCCGGATTGCACAAAGCCATAATGGATTGCGCTTGCCGTAGTAGACTTGCCTTTGGTCCCTGTAACGGCCACGAGCGGAGAAGCGGAGAATCGCAAGAAGATCGAGATGTCGGTTTCAATACATTTGGCTGCGTCCAAATAGATGGAACCTCTGCGTACAGCAGGGTTTTTAATGACAATATCCGCGTTTGCGAAGTCCACAACCTCGTGCTTCCCAAGTACATATCGAATTTTACGGTCGCCGAGTGCCTCAATGGAGGGCCGCAGCACAGTTTCGTTTTGAAGGTCAGTCACCGTCACTTCGGCGCCGTGGTCGTAGAAGAATTTGGCGCTCTCAAGCCCGCCTCCATTGAGCCCGAGGCCCATCACGGTGACCTTGAGCCCTTGTATATCGGTAATTGAATGTAAGAAATCACAATTCTTCGATCCACTCATTGTTTGGCAACCTCAATCTCACTTTTTGTGGCTCCATTCGAGTGAAACAATGTCAGAGGACATTGGACGTTAGGTAACCACGACAAACCATCTGTCGTATAATTCTAACACTGGTGACAGAGCTGGTCCAAGTGGCGGCCACTGTCCTTTGTACTGTCTTAGTGCCTTATTAAGCGAATTTTTCTTGACAGTATTGCACAAGTGGCTATAGCCTTTTTTTAAGTTTCGATCGATTTTGATTCGATTTTGATTGCGGAGTTCAATCGTCCAAACAAAGTTCTCCGGTAGAGGAATAGAATGCCAAGAGTACTTGCTCACCCCATCCTGCCCGAAAAACAGGTGCAAGAAGTGGGGTTTTTGTTCAATGGAAACCCGGTAAAAGGCTTGAAAGGCGAGGTGCTTTCTTCGGCGCTTGTGGCGCTCGGGGTTGCTCAGTTCTCTTTTCATCAAAAAGATGGAAAACCACAAGGTTTGTTTTGTGCGAATGGGCAATGTTCGCAGTGCACGGTGCTCGTGGATGGAGTCCCCAAGAAGTCTTGCGTGACGCCGCTCAGAGAGGGCATGGACGTTAGGACATTGCGAGGTTTGCCTCGGTTGCCAGAAGATGACATGCCACTGCAGCAATCCGAAAAACGCATGCTCAAGACCGATATATTGGTCATTGGCGGTGGACCATCCGGTTTGTCTGCTGCCTATGAGCTGGGCAAAATGGGATACCAGGTTATTGTCGCAGATGACAAAACCGAGTTAGGCGGTAAGCTTGTCCTGCAAACGCACAAGTTTTTTGGTTCACAGGAAGACTGCTACGCAGGGGTGAGGGGGATAGATATTGCAGACAAACTTGCGGCTAAACTGGATCGTTTACCCAATGTACAGGTGCTCAAAAATGCGCCGGTCGTAGGGCTTTTTAAAGATAGAAAGGCGGGAATCTACAAAGATTACTCGTCCTATGTCCTGGTAGAGTTCACGGCCCTCCTTGTGGCTACAGGAGCTCGAGAAAAATCAGTGCTCTTCCCCGGTAACGATCTTCCTGGAGTATTTGGTGCGGGAGCCTTTCAGACTCTTGTGAACCGCGATCGCATACTACCAGCTAAGCGAATCTTTATTGTGGGATCTGGGAACGTTGGGCTGATTGCTGCATATCACGCGCTGCAGGCAGGCATCCAAGTGGCCGGCATAGCCGAAATCATGGGGAAAATCAACGGATATAAGGTACATGCGGACAAGATAAGGCGCATGGGAGTACCAATTCACTTGAATACCACCGTAATAAAGGCTGAGGGGCAGGGTAAAGTGGAGCGGGTTATCACAGCCAAGGTGGACGACCGATTTGCGCCGATTCCGGAAAGCTGCCTCGAATACGATGTGGACGCCGTCTTAATCGCGACTGGCTTGAATCCTTGCGATGAATTCTTGCGCCAAGCTGCGAGGTACGGCATTCTGGCTGTTGCGGCTGGCGATGCCGAAGAGATCGCCGAGGCTTCCAGTGCGATATTTGGTGGAAGAATTTCAGCATATAATCTCGCAAAACTGCTCGGTAACAAGGTGAACGTGGAAAAAGCGTGGCTAGACAAACGAGAAGTCCTCAAGTCCAAGCCGGGCGAGTGCTTCTCCCGCAGCCAGGTTATGCCTACTGAGCAATGGCGTCCTATCTTCTTTTGCTCCGAGGAAATACCCTGCAATCCCTGTACTACAGTTTGTCCGCATGATTCTATTCATTTGAGGCCTCGTCGTGGCGATATCATGGACATCCCATATTTTGATGGTGTCGTATGCACAGGGTGTATGGCCTGTATCAGCACCTGTCCTGGGCTGGCCATTAGCCTTGTGAGACGCGTAAACGAAACTCAAGCTGAGATCATGCTTCCGTGGGAATTCAGTGTGGAGATCAGGAAAGGTCAAATAATGGACCTCGTCGACAGTGATGGGGTCTTTGTTGAAAGCGCTCCCCTAGTGGACATACACTACAACAAACAGAAAAAGACATCACTCCTCACTTTTAGGGTGAACCTGAAGACCGCAACCTCCATCGCCGGAGTTCGAGTGCAGGAAGATGTTGTCTCGCAAGGGCGCCCCATCCAAATGCCTGCCACGGATGAGTTGGACTCGATTGTATGCCGTTGTGAGAGGATTACCTTAGGAGAAATCGTGACTTTTATAAAAGAAAATGGAGTAAAGGACATCAATCAGCTCAAAACTTTGCGAGTGGGCATGGGAGCTTGTGGAGGCAAGACGTGTTCGCAGCTATTGTCAAGGGCATTTAAGCTTGCAGGTGTAGATATGTCGGAAGTTGAACCGGCAAGCGTACGACCACTCTTCATGGAAGTTCCCATGGGTGAAATAGTAAATGAGGGCTTGGTGAGAATTGGAAGTGCCGATGCAAACCAGAGAGGTGCACCATGAAAACCTATGATGCAATAATTATTGGAGCGGGATCTGTGGGTGTGCCTTTGGCATGGCAGCTCGCACAAAGAGGTGTGAAGGTCGCTGTACTGGATCACGAAGCCTCTTGGGGCCGTGGGCAGAACCGCGCAGCGATAGGCGGGATTCGTGCCACGCATTCCGATCCTGCCAAAATAAAGATCTGCCTTGAGTCCCTAGCCATTGTTTCGACGATGAAAGAAGCTTATGGGCTCGACGTTGAATGGGTGCAAGGTGGCTACTTATATGTGGCCTATGATGAAGAGCGCAAGAAAGACTTCTTGGAGCTTCTCAAGGTTCAAAAGGCAGCAGGGCTCAATATTGACTGGATAGACGCAGATGCTGTCATGGCTTTGGTGCCTGGAATCAAAAGTGAAGGGCTTCTTGGCGGTACCTTTAGCCCAGGCGATGGCTTTGCTTCTTCATTGATGGCGAACACGGCATACCATAAACTGGCTTTAGAGGCAGGGGTAGACTTCTTTTTCAATACGAGAGTTGAGGACATACGGTTGCGTGGCACTCACGTAGAGAACATTGTGGCAGGGTCGGAAGTGTGGTCTGCACCGCTTTTCATCAACGCTGCTGGCGCAGAGGCCTCTGAGCTCGCCAGCCTTGCAGGCGTGGCTTTGCCAGTACATCCGGACTGCCACGAAGCGGGTGTGACGGAGCCGGTTGAACATTTTATGCAGCCCATGCTTGTGGATATCCGGCCTGACCTTGAGTCCGGAAACTACTATTTTTATCAGGCAGAGACAGGACAAGTCGTGTTCTGCATTACGCCAAGGCCACAGATTTGGGGAAGAGACAAAGATTCTACGTCGGTTTTTTTACCGCTCTGTGTAAGGCGATTGCTGGAGCTCTATCCAAGGCTTAGAAACCTGCGTGTGCGAAGAACGTGGCGGGGCATGTATCCAATGACGCCGGACGGTCTGCCCATTGTCGGTTATCCGGAAGGGGCGGAGAATTTTCTTCAAGCTGTGGGCATGTGTGGTCAAGGCTTCATGATTGGACCGGGCTTGGGCAAAATTCTGGCTGAGTCCATAGCCTCGGGAGGGAAAAAAACCAATCCTGCAGGGTCGACACCTTATGGGTTTGTTTTCGACGAGCTGGCATGCTCCCGGAATTTCGACAAAGTGGAATTGCTAAAATAACACTACTGAGTAAACGATACTGGATCGATGTAACTTGACCATTTGCGTGCTTTGTGTGATATTCCTATGGAATAAATAGGATTTTAAGGAGATGCAAGCGCAATGTTTCAAGTTTCGATGAAGACACAATATGCAATTAGAGCGCTTGTCCATCTGGGGAAGGTAGAGAGCGATTGCGCGGCCCATATTGCGGAGGCCGAACACATTCCTCTTAAATACCTTGAGGGCATATTGAACCAGCTAAAACTCTCAGGGCTCATCGTTTCGGATAGGGGCAGAACAGGTGGTTATCATCTCGCAAGGCCTGCGCAGGAAATCCGAATGATCGACATTGTGCAGTCGACCGATGGAGATGTCAGACCGGTCGAGTGCGTTGACAACAGCGAGGCCTGCGCTCTTGGCGCTACTTGTATGCCAAGAAAATTCTGGATGGGACTAAAAACTGCTGTGGATAAGTACCTCTCGTCCGTGACACTTGCGGACCTAACAGAAGACAATGCTTTTGTTATGACAGCTCAGGCCGGTCAGGAACTTTTGTAGAACTTTGTTGCAATACGCTTCAGAAGGAGAATCAGATGGCAGAACGCATGGTATATCTTGACTACAACGCTACTACTCCTCTTAGACCGGAAGTCAAAGAGCTGATGATCCAAGCCATGGATGTCTACGCGAATGCCTCGAGCATGCATGAAGCCGGCAGAAAGGCCAAAGCCGAAATAGAAAAGGCTAGAGCTGCAGTTGCGGCGCTCATCGATGCCGGAGACCCTTCTACAGTGTTCTTTACTTCGGGTGGTTCAGAATCCAATAACACCGTGTTTATGACTATGTACGCCGTGGCCAAGACCGGTTCACGAAAGAAAATCATAACGACAGCCATAGAACACCCCTGTGTTCTCAATTCGGCTACACATCTCAAAGAAGAAGGATTGGATGTCGTCTTCTTGCCTGTCGACGACGTTGGCAAGATCGATATGGATGTTTATAGAAGGGAACTGACGGACGACACCCTACTTGTGTCGATTATGACTGCCAATAATGAGATCGGCACAATCCAAGATATCGAACTCATCACCAAAATGGCGAAGGCTAAGGGGGCCTATGTTCACAGCGACGCTGTGCAGGCGGCAGGGAAAATACCCGTTTCTGTTCAAGAGTGGGGCCTAGATTACCTAACGCTTTCCTGCCACAAGATTTATGGCCCAAAGGGTGTCGGTGCTCTCTACGTGCGAAAAGGCGCACCAATCGAGCCTCTTATTCGTGGAGGACATCAGGAGCGTGGTGTAAGGGCTGGGACCTACAACAATCTTGGAATAATAGGATTCGGGAAAGCGGCCGAATTGGCTTTTGCCGAGGTGGACGAGTATGGCCGGAATGTCAGAAGACTGAGGAATATGTTGCGTGACGACATTGTGGAGCGGATCCCTTACGTACGGATCAACGGGCATCCGACGGACGTGCTCCCCAACACGCTCGATGTGTCGTTCCCTGGTGCGGAAGGTGAGTCGATTCTTTTGTCCCTCGATCTGGAAGGAATTGAGGTGTCTACCGGTTCGGCGTGCGCTTCAGGCAGCTTGGAGCCGTCGCATGTCCTTATGGCGACGGGTGTTGGCCCAGAGCTCGCTCATGGCTCAATTCGTTTTTCCTTAGGGAAGTACACCACAGAAGAAGATGTCCGTTATGTGGTGGAGAAATTACCGCCGATCATTGCAAGGCTTAGGCGCATGTCCACGGTGTCGCCAGAAGAGGCTGTGGGGCTGACTCGGCGTTGACCCCATATTTGAGTGTGGCGGACCAGGAGAATAAGGGAGAATAAGATGGATCAATTTCAGTGGCTTTATTCCGATACGGTAAAGGATCATTTTACTAACCCTCGGAACGTGTACAACCCCGACGAGAGTTTTGTGCCTGATGCGGAAGGCGTTGTGGGAAACATAAAGTGCGGCGACCAGATGATGTTTATGCTCAAGATAAAAGACGACGTAATTACCGATGTGCGATGGAAAACCTATGGTTGTGCTTCCGCAATTGCAAGTACTTCGATGCTGTCCGAAGTCATAAAGGGTATGAACATCAAAGATGCGTACAAGATAAAGCCCAACGATGTAGCTGCAAAGTTGGGTGGGCTACCCGAGAACAAGATCCACTGTTCGGTACTTGGCGACAAGGCACTCAGGGCTGCGATTGATTCCTATCTTGAAAAAACCGGTCGGCCAGGGGCTTTCAAGAGTGACGCGGCGGTGGTCGTGTGCAATTGTCTCAATATTACGGACAAAGACATAGAAGATGCCGTCAAGGCAGGCGCAAG